>NZ_JARKPW010000199.1:0-3880 GCF_029975095.1 Aminiphilus sp. | reverse complement strand
TCAGCTTCCCCGATGCATGCTGCTTCTCCACGGCTTTAACGCCGCCTCCGCTTTGCGCTCGTTCCCGTTTCGCCAGCAGTTCCTCGCAAAGCTGGTCGATGCTCTTTTCCGACATCTACCATAACCTCCTCGTCCTGCTTCGACGGGTCACACATGAACCCGTCCGCATACCTCCGCCTCCACGCCGCATACAGACACCACATACGACAGAACGGAACGGAGAGGACAAGACCCCGCCGTTCCGTTCGTGTTTCGCGCTACCGTTCCGAGATTTCCAGAAGGATGCCGCCTGTCGCTTTGGGATGCACGAAGGCGATTCGGGCGCCACCGGCACCATAGCGAGGCGTCTCGTCGATGAGACGAATTCCCTTGGCTTTGAGTTCCGCGAGCGTTTCCTCAAGGTTTTCCACGCGGAGAGCGATGTGGTGAATGCCCTCTCCCTTCTTCTCGATGAACTTGGTCACCGGGCTGTCCGGGGAGGTTCCCTCCAAAAGCTCGATCTCCGTGTCTCCCACGGGCAAAAAGGCCGTCTTGACCTTCTGCTCCTCCACTTCTTCGACGCCCGTGCAAGCAATCCCCAGAGCCGCCTCCCAGATTTTGAGAGACTCATCGATACTCTGCACCGCAATACCGATATGGTCGACCACCGTGACCTTCATGAGGCACACCCCCTGCGTTTTTACTCGCCGGCCCTCGAAAAAAGAGTTCGGGTTCTTTCGCGGAAAGGCGAGCGACAGACCAGACAAGAGACCCTGCCGAGTCCTCCCGGCAGGGCACAAAACGTTCCGGGAACGCTCTAGGACTGCACTTCTTTCGCTCTCTTCGCCTCCACCGCTTTTCGAAGCCACTCGATGCTCTCCGTCGTGGGCGTCCCCGGACCGAAGACCGCGCCTGCGCCCATCGCCAGAAGGCTCGGCACTTCATTTTCAGGAATGACACCGCCGCCGAAGACAATGATGTCCTCTGCGCTCCGCTCCTTGAGCATGTCGATGATGGTGCGGAAATAATGCTCGTGCGCTCCGGAAAGGATGCTGATGCCGATGGCGTCGGCGTCCTCCTGAATCGCCGTTTCGACGATCTGCTCCGGAGTCTGGCGAAGACCGGTATAGATGACTTCCATGCCCGCATCTCGGAATGCACGGGCAATAACTTTCGCACCGCGGTCGTGCCCGTCCAGGCCGGGTTTGGCAACAACCACGCGGATCTTTCTCTCGCTCATGGCTTCTCCTCCTCCATGCGTCGCTTTTTCGAATTCAAGATCGGAACATCCGCGAAATCCGGGGCTCTAGAGAACGATGTTCTCCCGATATTCGCCGAACTCCTCGCGGAGCACGCCGCAGATCTCGCCCTCCGAAGCGTAGCACCGGACGGCCTCGAGAATAAGGGGCATGAGGTTCATGCTCTCGTCCCGGGCGGCTTTCCTGATGTCCTCAAGAGCCGCTTTGACCTTCAGGTTGTCACGACCAGCCTTGACTGCATTGAGTTTCGCGACCTGCCGTACTCCAACGCTCGGATCCACGCGGAGGAGTTCTCGACCGGAATTATCTTCCTTGATCTGGAACTTGTTGACACCCACCACCACCGCATCGCCGCTCTCGACGGCTCTCTGGTAGGCATAGGCCGCATCCTGGATCTGCTGCTGCACATACCCCTTTTCGATGGCCACAAGCATGCCGCCCATCTCATCGATTTTCTCGATATACTCCAAGGCCTGCGTTTCAAGAGCCTTCGTCAGGGCTTCGATGTAATAGCTCCCGGCAAGGGGATCCACGGTGTTGCAGACACCGGACTCATAGGCGATGATCTGCTGCGTCTTCAGTGCGATGCCGACGCTCTTCTCCGTCGGAAGGGCGAGCGCCTCGTCCATGCTGTTCGTGTGCAGGGACTGCGTTCCGCCGAGAACCGCCGCGAGGGCCTGGAAGGCCACGCGGATGATGTTGTTCTCGGGCTGCTGCGCCGTGAGCGTGCTGCCTCCGGTCTGCGTGTGGAAACGGAGCATCATCGCCTTGTCGTTGGTGAGGCCGAAACGCTCCTTCATGATCTTCGCCCAGATGCGCCGGGCAGCTCGGAACTTGGCCACTTCCTCAAGGAAATCGTTATGGGCGTTGAAGAAGAAGGAAAGCCGCTCGCCGAAGACGTTCGGATCCTGCCCTTTCTTGATGGCCGCATCCACATAGGCGATACCGTCGGCGAGGGTGAAAGCGATCTCCTGGGCGGCGGTGGAACCTGCCTCACGGATATGGTACCCGGAGATGGAGATGGTGTTCCACTTGGGAACGTGATTGCTGCAGAAGTCGAAGATATCCGTGATGAGACGCATGGAAGGCTTGGGGGGGAAGATATACGTACCCCGAGCGATGTATTCCTTGAGGATGTCGTTCTGAATGGTTCCGCCCAACTTGTCCGCCGAAACACCTTGCTTCTCACCAAGAGCGATGTACATGGCCAGCAGAACCGAGGCGGGAGCGTTGATCGTCATGGATGTGGTGACCTGATCGAGGGGAATCTGGTCGAAGAGGATCTCCATGTCCGCGAGAGTATCGACGGGCACACCCACCTTGCCGACCTCTCCCTGAGCCATGGAATGATCCGAATCGTAACCGATCTGGGTGGGCAGGTCGAAAGCGACGGACAGCCCCGTCGATCCCTGAGAGAGAAGATACCGATACCGGGCGTTGGAATCTTCCGCCGTGGAGAAACCGGCATACTGACGCATGGTCCAGAACCGCCCACGATACATGTTGGGCTGCACACCCCTCGTAAAGGGGAAACTTCCGGGCATTCCCAAATCGTCGAGGTATTCGAGATCCTTGATGTCGTCGGGAGCGTAGACCGTCTTCACGGGGATACCACTTCCCGTCGCAAACACTGCCCTCTGTTCGGGGCGTTTCTGTCGCGACTTCTCCATCCGCGCCTCGAAGGCCTGCTTCTCCTTCTCAATCCTTTCGAGCTTTTCCTCCTTGAACACCATAATTCCCCTCCCTCAATTCTGCGTCGCGAAGGGCCTCCCGGGTCCGCCTCGCGCTCCGCCGCACCAATGCCCTTTTCCCGAAACACCCGAAAAATGTCCTGAGGGCTCCGGCGACGGGCAATCCTGCACGCACGTATACGAGACCTTATTATTCTCCAGGCGGCCCAGGAATGCAACAAGGGACTCTCGTTTACACGATAATTACCTACAATTCAGTTTATTTTACCCCCTACGTTTTCCTGCCGCTGCGCTCGCACATCATCTGGATGCTTCTGCCGACCAGCGGGAACGGAGGCATCATACACCAGATTTTTTATTCCTGGCGAGATCCGAGAAATTTCCGCCCGGGCGGTTTTGTGGTATCATGAGTCTGAAGGCCTAAGTCTCTTTCTCCAGCATGTTTCCGCTCTTCCCTAAAGGGCGAGTGGAGTGCGTTTTTTCTCTTTGCGAGCATTTTCGGACGGGGAGGTCTCGACTATGGAAATGATCACCTGCGATCTCTGCGCCAAGCCCTTTGCCACGACAGGACCGAAACTCTGTCCTCGATGCATGAAACGGCTTGATGCCGTGTACGAAAAAGCCCGCTCCTTCATGAGGGACAATCCCGACGAGTCGTTGGACGTGATTCGCCTTGCGGATCAGCTTTCCGAGGATGTGCGCGATCTCGAGATGCTCGTGCAGATGGGGCGTTTCGACCGGGACGTTTCAGGTTCTGCTGTGGAAGATCGTCGCAAAAAGCAACTTCTGGAGGAACTGCAGAAGAATCTTGCCGGAAAATCCGGCGAAGGCAAGAAATATGTATCCTACGGGGAGGAACGGTACGGCAAGCGCTGACAAACCGGCCTGTCGACATTTTCCACCCCCTCCCTTCCCGATTCCACGCCGCGCAAAACCCCTCTGCGGAAACAA
>NZ_JARKPW010000188.1:0-4406 GCF_029975095.1 Aminiphilus sp. | reverse complement strand
GGCGACCAGCGCCACCTCCTCGCGCACAACCCGGGCCACCCGCTCCGCAAGGGTCTCCGCCGGGGCACCGCACCGAACACCCGCCGGGGCCGGAGAGAAAGCCTCCGGGCCGTACCGGGGCATCACAGCCCTCCGTACACGACCTCGAAGGTCTGGCAGATGACGGGCATTTCCTCCTCCGGCTCCCGCCCGATCTCGTGCACATACCGGGTGAAGCACTCCCAGTGGACGCGGCGCCAGTGGGCAAGGGAGCAGTCGCCCTCCCCCTCCGTGCGGGCGAACTCCGCGGAGACGTCCTGAAAGGGCACCACGGCGATATCGGTGATGCGGATCACGCACTGGGCCTCACCGCTCCAGTCCGTGATGACCACGTGATCCCCCACGCAGGGGAGGCGCTCCCCCTCGTGTTCGTAACTCCACAGGAGACTCGCCGTTCCCCGTTTCTGTCCCTGCCGGACGAGCAGGACAAGCTCGTTCGCATCCTTTTCGTTGTCGCAGAAATGCCAGGATTCCCAGAACTTCGCCGTGGTCTCCGGCGTCTCTCCCTGCGTGGCGAGATAGGCCCGCCACATGGCCTCCACGGATTCCTTCCGAAGGTCCTCCGTCATGGTTCGCTCCTCCCTCCGTCGTCGCCCGGACGCCCGTACCTCCGCGCACCCGAAGATGAACGCCTCTCCCCCGCGAACGGCGCACCCGACGGGAGCGGCGTTCCGCCGCGCCGCCACTATACGCAGGGAGCGCGGAAAGAGCAAGGCCCTTCGCCGACATCCCGAACGTGCGTGCGGGGTCCTTTTTCCGCCGTGCGGAACGGCGAAGCGTGTACCGAAAGCGGGAAGCAGGACGCCCCGCCGATGAAGGATGTTTCCTTTGTGCTCCGGAGCACTGATCACGGGCGGTCCGGGAACGCGGATGCACGAGACGGAACGCACCCGTTCCCGCGTCCGCCGCGGGAGCGGATGACGCGGGAACGGGTGGAGCGGGAGGTGCGGTGCGAGACTGCGCAGGCCCGGAAATGCGCCGTCAGAAAGTGCGGTGTCAGGAAGTGCGGATCTGCCCCGTGCCGTAGGCGATGAACTTGGTGGAGGTGAGCTGCTCCACCCCGAGGGGCCCCCGGGCGTGGAGCTTCTGGGTGCTGATGCCCATCTCGGCGCCGAAGCCGTAGACGCCGCCGTCGGTGAAGCGTGTGGAGGCGTTCACGTACACCGCCGCGGCGTCCACCTCGCGGAGAAAGCGCTCCGCGGCGCCGTAGCTCTCGGTGCAGATGGCCTCGCTGTGCCCCGTGCCGTGGCGGGCGATGTGGTCCAGGGCCTCGTCCAGGGAATCCACCACGCGCACGGCGAGGATGAGATCCAGATATTCCGTGTCCCAATCGGCCTCGCTCGCGGGCAGCGCGGCGGGAAAGAGCGCCCGGGTGCGCGCATCCCCCCGGATCTCAACCCCCTTCGCGGCGAGGACGGCGAGACACCGGGGAAGAAAATCCGGGGCAATGTCCGCGTGCACCAGAAGGGTCTCCGCGGCGTTGCACACGGCGGGGCGGGATGTCTTGGCGTTGTCCGCCACGGCGACGGCCCTGTCGATGTCCGCCCCCGCATCCACGTAGATGTGGCAGTTGCCCATGCCGGTCATGAGAATGGGCACGGTGGCGAAGGCGCGCACCGCCGCCTTGAGAGACTTGCCGCCCCGGGGAATGAGCACGTCCAGAGCGTCCAGGGACATGAGGCGCGTGGTGGCCGCCCGGTGGGGCGAGGCGACCATCTGCACGCTTCCTTCGGGAACGCCCGCCTCCTCGGCGGCCCGGGCGAGCAGGTCCGCCAGCAGGGTGTTCGTGGCGAGCGCTTCCCGGCCGCCCCGAAGCAGCACCGCGTTGCCCGACTTGATGCAGAGCCCCGCCGCGTCGGCGGTGACGTTGGGACGCGATTCATAGATGATCCCCACCACCCCGAGAGGCACCCGGAGCCGCCCGATGCGCAGCCCTTCCCGGGTGGTCCACATGCCCGTCACCTCTCCAAGGGGATCCCGGAGGGCGGCGATGTCCTCAAGCCCCCGGGCCATGCTCTCCACCCGGGCGGACGTGAGAGCCAACCGTTCCAACAGAGGGGCCGAGAGCCCCCGGCTCCGCCCCTGCGCCAGGTCACGAGCGTTGGCGGCGCAGATGTCGGCGGTGTTGCGGCGCAGCGCCTCCGCCATGGCGACGAGCGCACCGTTCCGCACCGCGCCGGAGAGCACCCCCAGGCGACGGGCCGCCTTGCGGGCCGCCTTGCCCAGGGCGGAAAGCTCCGCGTCCAGAGCGACCGGATCGCATCCGGTCGCTTCGGCACCGGCGACGCCGCCCGCCTCTTCGAATCCTTTTCCGCAACATGAGGAAGAACGCGACGTCACTTCCTCATGTCCATCCGGGGCATGCCCGGAACAAGCGACGCCGTAACCGGAGAAATCGCCCCGGGCGGATGCTCCGCCGCCGCAGGGAATGTTCGTTTCGTTCGTCATGGCACTGTTTCGCCTCCTGAAAGAAAGTCGTTGCAACCGGGCGCGGAACGAGCCCGAAGCGTTGCGGAGAGAAGAAGGGCGCGCAGCTTGAGGACCGCAGGGCTCCGCCTCCTTCGTCCTTCTCGACCCGCCTGCGGCGGATCGGTTCTTTTTCTGTGCCGCAGACAAACCGCGAGGAGCGCGTTTTCTCCGGCCTGGTGGATTCGCCGCGCCGCAGGTCCGCCGGGCGAACACACCCGCTGAATACGTCCGCCGGGCAATTCCGCCGAACTGGCACGCTGGACAAACGCGGCGCCGGATATGCCTGCCGGAGATCCGCCGAACTGGCACGCTGGACAAGCGCGGCGCCGGATACGTCCGCCGGGCAATTCCGCCGAACTGGCCTGCCGGATATGCGCGGCGCCGGATATGCCCGCAGGCGATCCTGTCGAACGAGCACGCTAGACGAGCACGAGATTGTTCCGGGAGACCACCTCGTCATAATCGCAGCGGCCGAGCAGCGCCTCGATCTCGTGGGAATGCCGCCCGGCGATGCGGGCCACCTCGGGGGCGGAAAAATTGACGATGCCCCGGACCACTTCCCTTCCCTCCGGAGCCACCACGGCCACCACATCGCCCCGCTCGAAGCGCCCCTCCACGGCCACCACGCCCGAGGGGAGCAGGCTTCGCCCTCCCCGGCCAAGAATCCGGGCCGCACCGCTGTCCACGCGGATCTTTCCCGCGGGAGCGCTTCCCGCGGCGAGCCAGCGCCGCCGGGAGCGGTATCCCTCGCCCCGGGGAACGAAGAGCGTGCCCAGCCCCTCTCCGGCAAGGATGCGCCGCAGCGGATCCTCCGCGCCTCCCGAGGCGATGACCAGGGGAATGCCGCAGGCCATGGTCATGCGCGCCGCCAGGAGCTTGGTGCACATGCCGCCGCTGGCGACGGCGCTCCCCTTGCTCCGGGAGGAGGCGAGCATCTCCTCCGTGACCTCCCGCACCACGGGAATGATCCGGGCCTGGGGGTTCCGCCTCGGGTCCGCGTCGTAGAGACCGTCGATGTCCGAGAGGATCACCAGGAGATCCGCGTCGGCGGCCACCGCCACCGCCGCGGCGAGCGTGTCGTTGTCGCCGAAGCGGAGTTCCTCCGCTGCGACGGGATCGTTTTCGTTGATGACGGGGACGGCCCCGAATTCGAGCAGCGCCGCCAGCGTGTTCCGCACGTTCAGGTAGCGCCGGGGAACGGCGAAGACGTCCCGGGTGAGGAGAAGCTGCGCCACGTGCCGGTCGTACTCGGCGAAGAGCTTCTCGTAGAGGTGCATCAGCCCCCCCTGCCCCACCGCCGCGAGGGCCTGTTTCTCCGGCAGCGTCCGCGGTGCCGAGGAGCGGTTCAGCTTGCCCATGCCGGCACCCACCGCGCCGGAGCTGACGAGAATCATCTCCCGACCGCCGTTGGAAAGATCCGCCACCTGTCGCACGAGCAGTTCCATGCGTCTCAGGTCGATCTTGCCCGTACTGTGCGTGAGAGAGCTGGTTCCCACCTTGACCACGATGCGCCGGCATTTCCCGAGCCTGATCATACCTGTCGTCACGACCTTTCCTCTCCGAAATGTCCGGAAGGGAACACCCCCGCGGCGGGCGCTCCCTTCCGGACGATCATGGAGAGGAATTCTACCAGAGTTTATTCTATTCGTAAAGATAAACCACGTTTGATTTTTTGACCGGAGGCGATGCCCTAGAGCGCGCCGTCCACGCCCCAGTCGTTCGGGAAGTACCCCAGGGAGTTGATGATGCAGGTTCTGTTGATGATCTTCTCGAAGTGCATCGGGTCGGCCCCGTGTGTCACAGACACCCATAAGATGCACCTAAGGGGACATCCAGATTCCCGCAAAGGGGACCCCATGACACGCGGCGGGCCGGAGCGCTTTCGTGCGGCTCCGGCC
>NZ_JARKPW010000013.1:0-1644 GCF_029975095.1 Aminiphilus sp. | reverse complement strand
GTCTCCTCCCGGGTGAAGTAGGGGATGGTGATCTGCTCGGCGATGTTGAAGGGGCTCGCGGTGCTCTGGAGGATCCCCGTGATGTTCGACACGCCCACCAGAATGACGCTCCGGAGACGGTAGTTTCTGCGGTCGTGGTAGATGGAGCGGAGGACGTGCAGGAAGGTGTTGAGCAGGGGAATATTCTGCAGTCCTTCCATCTCGTCCACGATGAGAACCACGTCGCGGTCGTGCTGTTGTCCCAGCCGGGAAAGAAAGAGAGGAAGTTCCCGAAATGTGTCGGGAAAGTCGCCGAGAGCGACATCGGGATCGAGCGACGAGGAATTGAGACGGAAGTGGAGCTGTTCCTTGAGGAAGCGCAGGCTCTCCACTTCGGTGCCGTTGCCGAGAGGCTCGAAGCTGATCCACAGGGGCAGCCAGTCGGGTCTGCTTTTGCGGATCTCGTCGGCGAGAAACTGGAAGTAGGTGCTCTTGCCGCTCTGGCGCGGAGCGGTGAGGGTGAAATACCGCCATTCCTCAACTTTCTTCAGGCCGACCGCAAGCAGTTCCGTGCGGGGGACGTAGTAGTTCCGCTCCTTGTCGATGGGGCCTTCGGTGCAGAAGCTCCGGGGCATGAGACCATCACCTCTTTGTCGTGACTTTTTGGAGAACGACCGGTGGACGGTCAACGATCGTGCGCACGTTGGATTTCACGGCATCTTTTCGGAGAACGCATTCTGAAACTGCCGAGAGAAACCCTTGTGCGTCCCGTTTCGAGAGCCTTTTTCGGAGGTTCCCTGGACGCTTCCGGAGCGCGCTTCCGATCGGAGTGTTCCGCGCCGTCTCTTCGTACGGTTCATTTCCGTAGTGTACTCGAACGAAACCAGAAACGAGCACACGTCTTTCGGGAAGAGCGTATGGAATCCTTCCGGATCCGCCTCAGACGCAGGGTGTTTCGTGGATCCGGAACCGTTGACCCGCCCCCGCATTGAGTACCACGAGGAAAGTTCGCATCGGCAGCTCCCGGAAAAGCAGTTCTCTGTCCAACGGTACTCCCTGCAGACACGTTGAGGAACTTCTGCATAAGGCTACGTCAGCTCCGCAGAGCCTGATGCGATCCGAGTCAAGGGAAAGCGAAAGGTTTTTCTGCAGCGCTTCCTTGACTCTTCCAGTCGCCTTTTTTATGGGAACATGTCACCGTCACTCCCCTGACGGGACCGGCGCTGCCACGGGGAGGATCCACCAGACAAGACGCCGGGAGACGCCGCTCCTGGTGCGCACTTCCTCGCCCTTCTCCTGGGCCTGGTGGTAGGGAGAGAAGACCACGTAGTACCCCTCCGGTTCACCGGAGCGCTCCAGATAGGCTTCGAGCTGGTCCTTCCCCGCCTCGAACTCGTCCTTGCCGGTGAAGCGCTTCACCTCCACGATCCACCGCTTGCCTCCCTGAAGGACCAAAAGGTCCACCCGACCGCCCCCTTCGGGGACCTCTGGAAAGACGTGTCCTCCAAGGAGTCCGGCGAAGGAGGCGAGAAAGGCGTCGAGGTTGTAGTGGTACACGCCTTCAAGGACTTTCCCCCGGGAGAAGACGATGTTGCCCCGCTCCAAAACATAGGCGGCATAGCGGTCGAGCACCTGTTCCATCCGGAGGGTTCCCTCCTGGTCCAG
>NZ_JARKPW010000174.1:0-7039 GCF_029975095.1 Aminiphilus sp. | reverse complement strand
GAAACCACCCTTGTTTCTCCACGAAATCGGCGGGAAATCCTACCCGCACTCTTCCCCGAGGGGTGATGGACAGGCGGAGAGACTTCCTCTACTTTCGAAAGCGGATTCATAGAGTACAGACAGAAGTGATTTCCTGTTTTTTCTATAATATATCATCTATTCACATAAACATCCGTCTTCGAAAATTCCCTATCGGGAGGGAGCGTTCCGTGAGCGCAAAAACGCATCTTCCAGAGCACCCGGATGGCGAACTTCGGGAAAGGCGCGGTAGAAACCCGACTCGAGCGACGCTTTTACTGCGATTACAACTCGATCCTTTTTCTCTCACAAAAAAGGAGGCGGGCATCGTCCTGCTCCTTCTCGAGGACCGGAGCAACGAGGAAATAGCCGATACCGAGGCCATCACCCGGAACACGTTGAAAACCCATCTGCGTCACATCTACCGCAAACTGCATGTCACCGGAGGAGACCGGACATCCCGGATCACGGAAATCGCCACCAGGCTGGGACTTCGGTAGGCACACTCCCGACAAGGCACTCCGGACATGACACCCCGGAAGCCGGAGAAGGAAAAGGGAACTATCTGTTCGGGCGGAAAGCATCAAATCAGGCGCCCCGAAAACGTGCACGGAGGAGGTGCGGCAATGAGCATTTTCGGCAAAATGACGGACATTTTCAAAGCCAACGTGAATGACATGCTTGACCGCATGGAGGATCCGGAAAAGATGGTCAAGCAGATGATCGTGGAGATGGAAGAAGGGCTCACCAAAGCCACCTCTTCCCTGGCAAAGGCCATGGCAAACGAACAGAGCCTCCGCAAACAGCACGCGGCAGCGAGCGAACAGGCACGCCAGTGGGAAGAGAAAGCCGGCATGGCGATGAAGGCCGGTAACGCCGATCTGGCCCGTCAGACGCTGGAGAAGAAACTGTCCTTCGACGGGCAGGCGAAACAGTATGAGACCATGACCGCTCAGGCTTCCGTCACCACCGCACAGCTCCGCTCCCAGCTCGATGCGTTGAAAATGAAACTCGACGAGGCACGGATGAAACAATCCACTCTCGTGGCGAGATCTCAGGCCGCGAAGGCGCAGAAGGAATTCTCCACCGCCATGGGAACCGCCACGGGAAGCGGAGCCTTTGCCAAATTCGAGAAAATGGAACGCAAAATCGAGGGTATGGAGGCGGAAGCCCAGGCGTTCTCCGAAATGGGAGGCACCCTTCCTCAGGATGACCCCTTCGCAAAACTGGAAAAAGACCAGCAGCTCGAAGCGGAGATGGCGAAGCTCATGGAAAAGATGGGACAAGGAGGGGTCTGATCATGCGCAAGTTCGCCCTGCTCAAGGACGGAAGCAACGAGGCACTCCTGGCGAAGACGAAGAACACCGTGACGGCGCTTCTCGGTGAACTCTTCGACCCGGAGGATCTGACCAGCGTGGAGGATCTCCACTCCTTTCCCTTCGGCAGCGCCACCATCCAGATCCAAGTTCTCCCCTGGCATGCCGAGGATGTACTCGTCCGTGTCTTCTCCTATCTCGTGGAAAACGTGGATCCGTCGAAGGAGGGCCTCTGCGAGAAACTTCTCCGGCTGAATGCCACGGTACCCCTTGGGGCATTCAGCCTCGTCTTCGACGGCACGATCATGTTCTCCTGCTCGCTGGCGGGGGCCAATCTCGACAAAAACGAACTGCTCGGCGCGCTCCAGACCGTCGCCGCCTACGCGGACCAGTACGACGACATTCTGAAGACGCTTTTCTGACGGCCCCCGGATCGAGCGCAAAACAAGGCGGCCCGGAGATTCGCCGGAGGAGCGGAGCGGTTCGGAAAAAATCCCGGACGAAGGAGTAGAAACGCGGCTCGCCGGAAAGTGTCGCCATTCGAGAAAAGGACCGGAGAGGAGAGATGTCCATGAGCCCGCTTTCTCTTGGAATCGGAGCGGTTCTCGCTCTGGGAGGCGCCTATCTCGCCTTCATCCAGAAAAAAAAGAGCGAGGGCGTCGTCACGGAACTGAAATTTCTGAAGGCCACACCTCTCGCGGAACTCCACGCCGCGTGGAAGGCCATCACCGAGCAGGGGTTTTCGGGAAACTACCGGGAGTTTGTCGAGACCAACGGAAAAGCCGCAACGGAGGGAGAACTCCGCTCCCCCCACGGAAATATCCCCTGCGCCTATTTTGTCGCCACCGTGGAACGCCAGTTCGAGCGCGAGGAGACGACCAGGGACGAAAAAGGGAACGTCCAACGGCGCAGGATGCGCTCCTCCGAGAACGTCTCCTCTCAGAAAAGCGCCTCTCCGCTCTATCTGGAATCCGCAGGAATCCGTATTCCCCTCGACCTCGACGGAGCCTCCCTGGACCTGAAGGATGGAAGTGATCGTTTTGAGCCCTACGAAAGCAACCGCACCTATTCCTTTTTCAACGCAGCCTCCATTCAGACGGGAACAAAAACGCTGGGCTTCCGTTATTCGGAGAAGATCATCCCTTTGGGGCACCCGCTCTACGTCGTGGGAGAAGCAAAGGATTCCTCGGGAGAATTGCGGATCGGAAGCCCTTCGGAAAAGGGGAAACCCTTCATCGTGTCGGTGAAATCCGAGGATGAGGTGATCAAGAGCAGAGAAAGCGGCGCCAGGACGCAATTCTACCTGGGGATAGCCCTTATCGTTGCCGGGATCGCCGTGGCGCTCCTCGTGAAATGACGCATCCCCGATGTTCTTTTCGGAAAGGAGGTATCCCCATGCATCGGCAACGGACTCTCGCTCTTGTCTGCGCGCTCCTCTGCCTGATCGCCGTTCCCGCACTGGCCACACCCAGGAATGCCCTCGCACCCTGGCCCGAGGACGCGATCTTCGCCGTGGTGGTCCTGGAAAATGTGAAGGACATGGCAACCGAACTCGCTCCGTCGGTGGAAACCATGTTCCCGGAAGGGGCGCTCGTCGCGGAATGGCTCCGGAGCGTTCCCGTCAAATCCGTCGCGGTCTCCTTCGGCTACAAAGACTGGGTCTTCCGTCTCCAGGGAGCGCTTTCCTTCGGCCCGGAAAAACGCACGATCCTCGACCGCATCGCCGGTGGCACGGCGGAACCGGGCGATCTCGACGCCCTTCTCGACAATCCCGCTGAAGGCGCTTTTGACTTCGTTCTCCACGAGAACGCCACGTATCTGATCATCTCCGACGGCATGGTCCTGGCAATGGTCACCGCCAAGGAAGACACGCTTCTTCTCGGCTTCGCTCCCGAGGATCTCACCGCCGGACTGGAGGCACTGGAGAACGCCGGACAACGTCTGGTCATTCCAAGAAAATACACGACGCCGGATTTTCTCTACTTTGCCGACAACGGCATGTTCGTGAAATCCATCCAGGAGGAAATGGGGGAGTTTCTCCCCCTTAGGGACGTCCCCTTCCGCTTGGAATTGGGCTTCACCCCCCAGGAGAAAGGGTGGCGTCTGTCGGCCTTTCTCAACCTCGCCAGGGTGTTCTTTTCCGACGAGGCCTTGTCTGCCTTCACGCCTCTGCCGCCACACCCACTGCCGCTCTTCGGCGAACAGGCGCCCTTCTTCGCCGCCCGAGGCAGGCTGCCTATCACCGACGTCGCCCTGGCGGAAGTTCGGGCCGCCGCCGCGTCGGGCGACGAAGATGCACGGAACGTGACGGATCTGCTGGACATCCTCGGTCATTACGGTTTGAACGACAGCGACCTGAAAGACCTCCTCGGCTCGTTCTCTCTCGTCGCGGGAGGCGAGGCGAAAGCCCTCTCGACGCTGCTGGAGGCGAAGGTTCCCGGCGTGTATCTGACACTTGCGGGAACGCCCGAGGCCCACGCGAAAGCCCTTGCCGCGGCGGAACGCTTTGCCGCCGGAGAGACCGCACCGCCTGTCCAGGTGGTCGATGTTCCGGGATGGACCAAGGTTTTTGTCGCGGAGGATCCGCTTCCCTTCGTGACGGCTTTCCGGAAGGACCTGCTCCTCCTCGGGTTTGTGGATCCGAAGGATCTGGAAAAGAGCCCCGTCCCGCAACCCACTCTGGAAGCCCTTTCGGAAAAGGCGCTTCTCAAGTTTCTGTATCTGCACATACCCGGACTGCGAACTGCGGTGCTCTCTCTGGTCGACCCGGTGGGACAGCCCTGGCACGAGGCGTTCGGTCTGGGAGACGTCAAGGAGTTCGCACTCTCGGCACTGCAGGCTTTCCGGCAAACGGAAGAGGCCGAGGAACTCTTTCTCGCCGTCCCGAACGTGGAAGAAGTCTTTCTGGAGGGAGTGAACGGCACGCCCGATCCAGCAGTGAACAAACGCATGGAGGCATTGACCTCCGCATGGCAGGCGGTGTCCGCCGAGCCGTCCTCCCGATGGCATGAGAACTCGACGGAACTCTCTCCGCTCGAAGAAGAATCCGTGGAAGAGGGCACGCCTACACCCTGAAAACGGCTCCGGTTACGGTTACGGTTACGGCGTGCGACCACTCCCCCCGTCCTCGCTGCCGTTTCCTGCACGAGGCAATGTACCGCATCCGTGTCACCCTCGGGAACGGGGTACCCGCCAAAGCGCAACGGAGTCGGACGATCGGGTACGCTCCACTGTCTCGAATCCGGAGGTCATCACGGCTCTTCCGGCCCTCTCCGCCCTGGATCTCCAGAAAACCGAAGGAGTCACGGACATCTCCATCTTCAAGGATCTGCCCAAGCTCAACTACATCTACTCCAAGAAAGGGCAGTTCCCGGAGGAACAGCTCGCCCCCTTTGAAAAGAAGGCCGTCGTTCAGTAGCACCCCGTCTCCTTGACCGGAAAGGTGGAAGACAAGATGCAACCGGACGCGTTTCGCGTCATCGGCACGCGGGAACGGCACGAAGCCGCCCCGAACATGTTGCAGCGCCCTCCTCCCGCATGGCACGACACCGGAAAAGATCTTTTTCGACGGCTCTCGGGAAGGCATCGGAAGGAAAGACTGGAACTCCTGAAGGAGGTTCGAAGACGATGATCGGAAAAGGTCGGTTCGTTTTTCTGGCGTTTGTCGTCGCCCTTGTGGTTCTTGCCGCCGCCGCGGCCCTGGCGAGCGTGAAGGGTACCGTGAAGGAGTCCGCGGATTTCAGCCTTCTCGTTCCCGAGGGATGGGAATTCAGCGATTTCGGAAACGGCACGGTTCAAACCTACAACTCAAGCGGCTCCTACATGGTGGAACTCAAAAAGGCCGGATCCAACATGACCGAGAAGGACGCGGAGAGCGGCGTGGCGAACCTCGCATCCCAGAACAAGGGTACAGGCCCGGAAAAGGTGGAAATGCTCGGTCTGACGTTCTACAAAACCGTCTTCGACAAGTCCTCCATGCACATGTCCTACTACGCGGGCATCAAGGACGGGGTCAAGATCTCCATCAATCTCGTCGGCAAGGATCACGAGACCGATCCTGCCATCCAGGCCGTGTTCACCTCCATCGCCCTGAAATAGATCAGGGGAACGACATCGGAAAGAAACCGGAAAACCCGTCTCGAAATCACCCCTGCTCGCAGGGTTCGAGGCGGGTATCCCCGTCTTTCGAGATAGCGCGTCAGCCGCGCTGTCCTCTTCGAAAAAACGGCCGTCGTTCTTTTCGTGTCCACGATTCGCGGTGTTTTCTCTCCGGAACGTGACGCACGGGGCTCCTTGTGAAATGCCTGCGGGAAAACACGTTCCCGCAGGAGAGGAGGGAATCATCCATGGAAACGAGATCCCGCTCGCTTCAGGTGCTATGGGTACTCTGCGTTCTGTTTCTGTCGTTGTTCGAGGGGAGAGCTTTCTCGGAGGAGCGCATCGTCTCCTTCTCCGTCACGGGAGAGGTGACCGAAGAAGGCGGACTGAATCTGCGCGAGGCGATCACCCTGCACGCCGAGGGACAGGAAATCCGCCGGGGTATCATCCGGGTCTTTCCCACCGATTACACGGACGAATCGGGAAAAACCTGGCGCACGGAATTTTCCCTGCGGGAGGCTACACTGGACGGAGGACCCACACCCTGGGAAATCACCCGCGTTGGGGGAAACCTGGAGATCCGCCTGGGCGATCCGGACCGTCTTCTCTCCATCGGACAACACACCTTCGTCCTGGACTACGCGACGTCGGGCTGGCTGGGCTTTTTCGAGAAACACGACGAACTGTACTGGAACGTCACAGGGGATGCATGGAGTTTTCCTATAGATGGGGCGACTTTTTCCCTGCGACTTCCGGGGAAAAGGCCCGGAGAAGGGTTTGAGAGCATTGAATGGTACACGGGGCGCCGAGGTGAAAAGGGAAGCGACGCCCGGAGGCTTCCCGACGGATCCGTCGTGAGCACCCGGACTCTCGCTCCAGGCGAGGGACTCACCGTCGTCTACACCTGGCCCAAGGGAATCGTGTCCCCTCCTCTGAAGGGCGCGGAAGAACTGCAACGCTGGTCCGTCTCGCCGTACCGGACGCTGCATCTGGCCATGCCCGTGGTGTTGCTCGGAATCTCGTTTCTCTTTTGGTTCCTCTGGGGACGGGATCCGAAACCAGGCACGATCATCCCCCGATTTTCGCCCCCGCAGGGGGTCGAAGCGGGATTCGCCCGCTATGTCCGTACCATGGCCGTGGATGACCACTGTTTCGCCGCCATGGTACTCGGCCTTGCCGTGAAGGGAGCGCTCACCATCGAGGAAAACGCTCCTCTGTCTAGCAGCATCGCCTCCGAGAACGCCCTCGCAGGCAAAGCGCTCTCCCTGCTCTCCAGGGTAATGGGAAAACAGTACCGCCTGCGTATCCGCAGCGACCGGATCGCCAACCTCTCCCTCACGGCGGAGGAACAGCTCCTCCTCACCTTCCTTTTTGTGAGCGGCAAAGGGGAGCTTCTCCTTTCCGGCGACAATCGCCTCATCATTCAGGAAACCTTCACACAGCTCAAAAAACGTTTCGTCGAGCGGGCCAAACCTCTCTTCAGCGCGAATCTCGGAAAATGGGCGCTTTCCGTGGCGCTCTTCGAGATATACGCCGTCGGCCTGTTCATCCTCATGATCGTCGACGCGTCAAAAGGCGGCATCGCCCGGGTGGAACCTCTCGTCGCC
>NZ_JARKPW010000163.1:0-5840 GCF_029975095.1 Aminiphilus sp. | reverse complement strand
ATGGGTGCGCCGGAGATCGTGCACCGGGCCATCGGGGAGAAGATCGCCCTTCTGGCCCTTACGGACCACAACGCGGTGGCCAATGTTCCGGCCCTGACGGAGGCGGCGGAGGCCCAAAGGGAGAGCCTGCGCGCCTCCGGTACGGATGACGGGGGTATTCCCAGGATTCTCTGCGGTGTAGAAGTGCAGACCGAGGAGGATATCCATCTGGTGGCCCTCTTCCGGAGCGTGGAGGATGGCTTTTCCTTTCAGGAATGGCTTTGGGAAGCTCTTCCCTCCCGTGCCAACGATCCTGATATTTTCGGGTATCAGTTGATCATCGACGGAAAAAACGCGGTGCTCGACCAAGTGGCAACGCTCCTCGTCCAGGGGGTTTCCCGCTCCGTGGAGGAGGTGATCGCAGAAATCCGCCGGAGAGGAGGGCTTTCCTTCCTCGCACATGTGGATCGTCCCGGCTTTTCCTACGTGGAGGTGCTCGGTCCCGTCCCGGAAGACCTTGCTGTGGATGCGGTGGAACTGTCCCGGCGTCTTTCCGCCGAAGAGGCGCTCGCCTGGAGAAACCGGTTGGGAGCCAGAACGATCCTCCGCTCTTCCGACGCGCACCGTCTTGAGGATCTCCGGCGGGAGCACTGCATGGAGCTTCTTCTCGCGGAGCCGACCTTCGATGAAGTTGCCCTTGCCCTGCGAAACGAAGCAGGACGGCGCGTCCTCTGGCCCTGGGAGGAAGCGCCGCCCTGATCAGTGGTTCGATAAGGGGTTCTTACTTCGGCGCATGACGGGAGGCGAGTTCCCGCCACAGTTCTTCGAGGGAGATGTCCAGGGCGAGGAGTCCCACCAGAAGGTGATACAGAAGATCCGACGCCTCGTACACCGCACCTTCGCGGTCCTGGAGCGCCACGGCGAGAGAGGTTTCCAGGCCTTCCTCGCCGATTTTCTGTGCCACCCGGGTGATGCCTTTACCAAGAAGGCGGGCGGTGTAACTTTCCTCGGGTGAATCGTTCTTTCGCTTCTGCAGATAGCGCCAGAGGGTTCCGAGAAAGGCGGGATCTCCCGGGGGCGTTCCCCAGAGAGGGTTGTGAAAGCAGCTTTCCTTTCCCGTGTGGCACGCCGGTCCCGCCGGTTCCACAAGTGCCAGGAGCGTGTCTCCGTCGCAGTCCGCCCGAAGCTCCCGAAGCCGCTGCGTGTTTCCGCTGGTCTCTCCCTTGTGCCATCTCTCTCCGCGGGATCGGCTGAAAAAGACCATTTCGCCCGTCGCGACGGTCTCTTCGAGCGCCGCCCGATTCGTCCAGGCCATCATGAGCACTTTTCCGGAAAGGGCGTCCTGGACAATGACCGGGATGAGCCCCTTCTCGTCAAAACGCAACGTGTCCCAATGCAAGGTCGTCATAAGTTTCGTTCATTTCCTTTCATCGCGGATTCTCCACGGAAACTCTGAATAACCTGCTTCCCCGTGGCATGTTTTCTATCCAGGATACCCGGATCGAGAGGGGTGTCGGTCTTGGTTGAGTACGTCAAGCGCAACCGCGTGGCGTTCTCTCGCGGGAGACCTCCGCTGGCGTGCTCCAACCGAGGCGTTTTCACAGTCTTCTTGCCGCGAAGCGCTACGTTCTCTCCCGCTCTTCCCGGGCAGAAGCCGAACGTCCTTTCCCTTCGGGAGGAACTTCAGAAGCTTCCCGCCCCGTCAGTGTTCCCGTTCATGTGTTTGCCTCGCCGTTTTCCAGTCTCACGGCAAATCCCTTCCGCCGGAGCGTCTCCTTCACTTGGGAGATGCGGAGGTGTCCGTAGTGAAAGATCGACGCGGCGAGCACCGCATCGGCTCCCGCCGCGAGAGCGTCGGCCAGATGTTCCGTCGAGCCGGCGCCTCCCGAGGCGATGACGGGAACCCGCACGGCTCGGGTCACGGCGGCGAGCAGTTCCGTGTCGTATCCTGCAGTGGTGCCGTCACGGTCCATGGACGTGAGGAGAATCTCGCCTGCGCCGAGCCGTGCGCCTTCCCGGATCCATTCGAGGCAGTCCATTCCGGTGGCGGTTCGACCGCCCTCCACGTACACTTCCCAGGAGTCGCCCTTTTTTCGGACATCCACGGCGAGAACCACTGCCTGTCTTCCGAGGACACGTGCGCAGGCGGTGAGGAGATCCGGGGTGCGTACCGCAGCGGTGTTGACGGAGATCTTGTCCGCACCGAGGCTGACGATCTCCACCGCATCCTCCGGCGTGGAAATGCCTCCCCCCACGGTGAAGGGGATGGAGAGACGGTCTGCAACGGCGGTGACCCAGTCGCGCATGGTCTTGCGTCGTTCCGTCGAAGCGGAGATGTCGAGGAAGACGAGTTCGTCCGCTCCCTCTTCCATATACAGGGCCGCGAGCGTCGCAGGGTCTCCCGCATCGCGGAGATCGACGAAATTGACGCCCTTCACCACCCTGCCGTTCTTCACGTCCAGGCAGGGAATCACCCGGGAGGTCAGCATAGACGCCACCGTCTCAGCGCCGCGGCGAGATCGAACTCTCCTTCGTAGAGTGCCTTTCCCACCACGGCTCCCGTTAATCCTGCCTCGTCCAGAAGATGGACGTGCCGTTCCGACCAAATGCCACCCGCGGCAATGAGACGAGCGTCGGGACAGAGACGCAGCAGCCGCTGGTAGAGCGGGAGGTCCGGGCCTTCGCCGGTGCCGTCTCTGTCCACGGCGGTGACGAGAAATTCCTCGTATCCCAGGTCGAGGAGGCGCCGCAGGAGGGCCTCCGGCGTGAGAGCGCTCGCCCGGGTCCAGCCGGATACGGCCACTCGCCCGCCTTTCACGTCTACCGTAGGAAGGACACGGCTGCCGAATGCCTCCCGGCAATGGCGGGCCGTTTCCTCATCCTTCGCGAGAAGACTCCCTACCATAGCCCGGGAGGCACCGGCTTCAAGCGTGGCGGCGATATCCTCGGAGCGCCGAAGTCCGCCTCCGTACTGCACGGAGAGTCCGAGTGCCGCCAGGTTCGGAAGCAAGTCCAGATGAACAGGTGCACCTCCCCGAGCGCCCTCGAGATCCACCACGTGAAGCCACGTCGCTCCCGCCTCGGCGAAGGATGCCGCCGTACCCAGCGGGTCGTCGCCGTACTCGCTCCGGCGGCTGAAATCCCCCTTGGTGAGACGCACCACCTTGTGTCCGTAAAGATCGATGGCCGGATAGACGATCATGTCGGGCCTCCTTGTCCGGTTGCGCTGTTCCGAAGCGCGGTTTCCACGGGAAGACTCGTTTGCAGGGAAGCGGAGCCCCCGTCGTGGAGAAACGCAAGCAGACGCCCGAGGAACGCCACGCCCCCGAGACCGCTTCGCTCGGGATGAAACTGGCATCCTGCGACGCGCCCGCCGAGAACGACCGAAGGAAACTGAAGGTCGTCCAGCCGGGTCGTTGCCGCCGCATGGTCACTTTCCCGTAGGGCGAAACCGTGAACGAAGTAGAAGAAACTGCCCGACGGCACAAGAGAGTGCATGTTCTCTTTACGGGGAAGCCAGGTGATGCTGTTCCATCCCATGTGAGGCACCTTGGAGACACCTTCGAGGGGATGGACGACACCCGAAAGGAAACCGAGTCCGGAAGTGTTTCCGTCCTCCATGCTCGCCTCGCAGAGAAGCTGCATGCCGAGACAGATCCCCAGAAGGGGTCGTTCCGCATCATCGACCCATCGGCGCAGTGCCTTTTCCCATCCCTTTCTTCGGAGTAGCTCCATGGCGGGAGGAAACGCCCCGACACCCGGAAGGATCAGAACATCCGTGTCATCCTGGCACACCTCGTCCGGGGAGGAAAGGATCCGGGACGGGAGACGCAGGCGGACGAGAGCCCGGTGGAGATTGCCAAGGTTTCCCGCACCGTAATTGATGACGCCGCAACGGAGCGGCGCGGTTTCTTTCGTCATAGCCAGATCCCTTTCGTGCTTCCCGGCTCCTCCGTTGGAACGAGAGCCTGCCGGAGTGCTCTGCCGACACCCTTGAACACTGCTTCCGCCAGGTGGTGGGCATTGTCGACCGCGAGGGTCCGCACGTGGAGCGTTATACGCGCTTCGCGACAGAAACCTCGCCAGAATTCCTCCACGAGTTCCGTGTCGAAGTCCCCGCACCGGGGAGAGGGGAAGGGCGCATCCCAACCAAGGTGGGGCCTGCCGCTCAGGTCCGCCGCGACGAGAACCAGGGTTCCGTCCATGGGGAGGGCGCACCAGCCGTATCGGGCCCGCCCGGTTCCGTTCCGGAGTTCCTCGAGGAGCGCCTGCCCCAGAGTGATGCCGAGATCCTCCGTGAGGTGATGAGCGTCCACCTGCAGATCTCCACGGGCGGTCACGGTGAGTGTCCACCCTCCATGATGGGCGAGGAGTTCCAGCATGTGGCCGAGGAAACCGCAGGGCACGTCGATGGAGCCGGTTCCGGGTTCAAGAGAGAGGGAAAGATCGATTTCCGTCTCCCGGGAGCGTCGTTCACGCCGAGTCATGACTTCTTCCCGCCTTTCTCTCCTGGAATCGTTTCACCAGGTCGCCGATGAGATCCCACTGGAGATGGGCACTCTTGCGGCTGGCGACGAGATGCAGAGAGACCGGTGCCACGTCCTCCAGGACAGTGAGATGGTTTGCCTTGAGTGTATTTCCCGACTGCACGATGTCCAGAATGCAGTCCGCGAGTCCGAGGCGCGGTGCCAGTTCGATGGAGCCGTTCAGATGCAGGATGTTCACCTGGACGCCCCGGGAGGAAAAGTGTGCGTCCGCGATGCGCGGATACTTGGTGGCCACCCGGATGTCCATGATGTTGCTCTCGTGGGCGAGAAAGCGGTCCGCCATTTCCGGAGGACCCGCCACGACGAGACGACAGCGCCCCATGCCCGTGTCGGCGAGAAGAACAAGAGACGCGCTGGTTTCCCAGAGCACGTCGCTTCCGGCGAAGGCCAGATCTGCCACGCCGTGATGGGCGTAGAGCGGGACATCCATGGGTTTGGCGAGAATGTAGCGCACGGATTCCTCGGAGATGACGAGTGATCGTCCGGGAGAACGCAGTTTTTCCGTGGGAAGGCCGAGTTCCTGCAGCAGAACGATGGCGTCCTCCTGGACCCGTCCCGTGGGCAGGGCGATGGTCAGCATGGGAACGTCTCCTCCATCCACAGGTCGAGAGGGAGATCTCCCACGGCGCCCACTTGGGAGACGGTGCGCCGCGAGGCGTCGATCCACCAGGTGTAGCCCCGGAGTCGTGCAAGTTCCCGTGAAGATGCCTGCACATCGTGCCAGCTCATTTCCACTCGTGCTCCCCGGGAGAGCAGTTCCTCTCCGAGGCGCAGCGCTTCCTCGGGTTCGCATTCCCGTCCCCAGAGCATGATCGGAACGGGAGTGCTCCGGCGGATTCCCGACGCTTTCGCGAGGGCCTCCAGATCCAGCGCAAAGCCCAGGGCCTGCCCGACCAACCCGTAGCGGGAAAGAAGGCCGTCGTAACGCCCGCCGCCTCCGAGTGCCCGTCCCCTGTTCGAGAGGTAGACCTCGAAGACGGGGCCGCTGTAATAGCCCAGTTCACGAAAGAGAGCGAGATCCACCTGAAGGAGATCCCCGAAACCGAGACGCCCGAGAGAGCGGACGATGCTTCGGAGCGCTTCCGTCGGTCTGTCCGATCCGAGCAGCTCCGCGGCTTTGGGGAAGACCTGGTCGGGTTTTCCCTTCAGGCGCGGAAATTCTTCGAGAAGGAGTTTTTTCCCCGGCGTCAGAGGGTGATGGCCGAGCATGTCGTAGTAAGCCGCGTAGGAATCCTCCTGGAGTGCCGCGGTGAGTGCCCTGGCGAGGTGCGGATCCACGCCGTCGAAGACGATGGAGAAGATGGTCACGTCGCC
>NZ_JARKPW010000158.1:0-6159 GCF_029975095.1 Aminiphilus sp. | reverse complement strand
CGTGCGTGGTGGATGACGATGGCGATCCCCTTCCTCCGGGAGAGTCTTGAGGAAGTGCTCCGGCAAGGAGCGGCTCCGGAAGGGTGAAAAAAGGAAAGAAAAGGAAGGATTGATGCGCGATGAGTAGGGCGTTCGTCCGGGAAGAGAATGAAACTGCGGACGATCGGGCTGATTTCGAGCTGGAGAAAATGAAAGAGGAGTGGCTGGAAATCCAGGAGAAGAAACTTCGTTTTCTTCAGACCGATCCGAAATCCAGGACGATGGATCAGGCTAAACGGAACGAATGGATTCGCACGATCTCTGCGAATATCGAGAAAACGCGGGTCGAACTGGAACAACTCCGGCAGAAGAGGAACGGGTAAATTCGAAGTGGAGGCCCTTGGGGCCTCCACTTTTTAGGGTGCAGTGTTTGCCGGGGAAAACGGATGTCATCCCGCCTTTCGGGAGCTGTCTTTTCGGGTCTCAGGAACAGACTCCTTCAGACGTGATCGCCTCGGCGATCACGTCTGCCGCCAGGGGAGCCGCGATGGCCAGTGCGTTCCTGCGCATTTCCCGACGCTTTCCCTCGTCGGCGCAGAGAAGGCGGAGATAGGTGACCACGTCCGCCTCGTCCGGGGCGAGGATGCCCGCGCCTTTTTCCTGGAGATAAGCGGCGTTGTACAACTCCTGGTAAGGGATGGGGTTCACCAGAAGGAGGGGAACGCCTGCGCAGAGTGCTTCGCTCACGGTGAGCCCCCCCGGTTTTGTGATCATCACATCCGCCTCGGCCATGAGTTCCTGAAGATTGTTCACAAAGCCGAACTTGCGGAAAACAACCGTTTCCGAGGAATCCATGTCGTCGATCTTTCTCAGGAGATCCCGGTTTCTTCCGGTCACTACCGTCAGCGCAAGAGGCATTGCCGCGTCGAAGATGTCCCGCATGATGCGGATGGCCTGGTTGTCCGGAATCGCGCTTGTAACGAAGAGTACCGAGAGAAGCCCTTCTTTTGGGGGGCGGAGTGTCGGCGGCGGAGGAGTGGGTGTTTGGGGTGCGGGCCCCGCCGCCTCGGGGTGCAGGGCCGCGTATTTCCGGAGCACGGGGATTCCCGAGAGCACGATGCGCTCCCTCTCCACTCCCATTTCCAGAAGGGCGTCACGAACCCAGTCGCCGGCCACGAAGTAACCGTCCACGCAGTCGTTCTTCCAGAGTTTGTGAAGACCGTAGTCGGTAACCACCGTGTAGATCCTTCCTCTGTAGAGATCCTGTTCCTTCATGCGCGAGAGGACATTCGCCGGGAAATAATGGGTGCACAACGCTACGTCGGGCATGTTTTCCTCGATGAAGCGCATGAATCCCTTCACGTTGTTCACGCGGAGCTTTTCCACGAGACGAACCACGCCGCTGGAATTTCTGTCGCGGTCGAGCAGTTCGTAGACGAAACGGCAGGCCAGGTGAGAGTGTTCGCTGATGAAATCGTAGGCATCGCTGTAGGACCAGCGGAAGACGGTGTTGGAAAAATTGAAGATGTCGGTGACCACGTTGGGCACGTTTCGTGCGTTCAACGCTTCTCGCAATGCCATGGCAGCGGTCTTGTGGCCGTTGCCGGCGGTGATGTAGGTGATCTGCACAGGTTTCATGACGCCTCCAAAGAATTACGGCGAAGAAGGCGGAGTGCCGCACATCGCCGCCGGGGTCGCTGTTCGTGTGACACAGGTGATTTCCCCAATCTTCTTGCAAGGCTTCTTTTCGGTCAAGCCGCATAATGGCGGAATCGGACCGGGAGGGATCTTGCCACCGCCGGGTGAAACGGGGAGAATGGCACCCTGTGGGAAGCCGGGGCGGTCGATGTCGATGCTGAGGAAAACGGTCATGGACGTGTTGCGTCGATGCCGTGATTGGTCTGTGAAAAATGAAAAGATGAAAGGAGAGGAAACATGGAACGGAGGAGTGACGGAAGGGAACGTTCTGCGGGAAAGGGACGGCAATGGCTCTCTCTGGTCTTTCTCGCCTGTTGTCTCTTCGGAACGGGTGTGAATATCTCCGCGGCCATCGCCGTTGCGCCGATAGGGGTGGAGTGTCCGGAGATCGTGCACATCGGCGAACCCTTTCGGGTGCGAGTCCGCCTTCCTGGGGTCCCGGCTCCGGAAACGCTTCGGGTAGTTTGGCTCGGCATTTCCCTGGATGTGGAATTGCGCTGCCGTGGCGGCGATTGCGAGGGCGAGATCCTGCTCGGTACCGAGGTGGGCAAGACCAAGCCCGGCACGCAGACACTCCGCCTCATTGCGGATGTGGGAGGGGAGAAAATCGCCATGCAGCGGAAGATCGCAGTGCGGGCAAAACACTATCCCGAGACCAGACTCTCGCTTCCGGAGAAGATGGTGACCCCTCCAAAGGATGTTCTCGAACGTATCGCCCGGGAGCGGGAACAGGTCCTGAAAGCCCGGAATACCTTCACGGCACGGCGTTACTGGGCATTGCCCCTCCAGCGCCCGGTTCCCGGCGTGGTCACGAGCCCCTACGGGGGAAGACGTATCCTGAACGACAAACCGAGAGCCCCCCACGGCGGAGTTGATTTCAGGGCAGCCTCCGGAACACCTGTGAAAGCTGCGGTGGAGGGCGTGGTCGTCCTCACCGGAGAGCACTACTATGCGGGCAAGAGTGTCTACATCGATTCGGGGAACGGCATGATCTCTCTCTACATGCATCTCTCGGAAATTGCAGTGAAGGAGGGAGATCTCGTGCGGAGGGGACAGGTTCTCGGAAAGTCCGGAATGACGGGCAGAGCCACGGGGCCGCACCTCCACTTCGGGCTTTGTCTCGGTGGACAGCTTGTGGATCCCCAACCCCTTTTCGACGAACGCTGAGAGGCGGCAAGAAGTCTTTCAAGAGACGGAGAGCGAGTACGGCGGAAGCGGAAAGCGCAGGAGAATCGCGGCAGGGATCTCGTTGCCGTGGTCATGATTGCCTTTCATTTTCGGAAGCGTTCCGGAGGCATTTCCCCGGGACGCTTCTCTCCCTCGTTGGAGACGACGCAGGTTCGCCTGGTGCGATGCCCTGCGGCAAAGAACCTGGCGAACCTGCGAAAAAAACTTTGGCAGGATGTTCTTCCCGCTAGGATTGCTTGAACCCGGATTCCTTGCCGGTCATATCCGCGATGTCGACCCGGACCACCGCGACGGTCTGAAGGGCCGCGTCGGGAAAAGGAAAGGATTCTTTTCCGTAATGGGCGATGACGACGTTCAATCCGTGCCTTTTCTCCTCGGGGGTCTCCAGGATGACCGCCGTGCCGCGGCCCACGACGCTGCGATAGCGCATGCTCCAGTTGCAGGGATCTTCCGCGGTCAGAATCTCCAGATCCGTCTCCACTTCGAAGGAGACCCTGGGGTTCCTGCGGATCAGGTCGAGTTTTTTCCCCGACGTTGCGCCGTGAAGGAAGAGCTTTCCGTTCTCGTAGCCGAAGTTCAGGGGAACGATGTAAGGATATTCCTCGTCGAACAGAGCCAGACGGCAGACCTCGCCCCTTCGCAGGACATCCTCCAGAAGGTGGCGTTCGGTGATTTCCTTGTCCTTTCTTCTCACGGCGTTCCCTCCCCTACCTACAGGAGCGCTCCGGGGCGAAGTGACGGCGGCAGGCCCGGTGCGCGAGTGCGTTTCCTCTCCGCAGAAACGTTCAGTAGACCGCGAGAATGGTAGAATGAAAAAAAAGAAAAAGCAAGCGGGGAGACTCTGGGCGGATTCTTGAGCCGAAAACGGAGAGGACGGTGGAGAAAAATGCTCCTGCGCCGAGGAATCCGGAGTCGCGGCTGTCGTGCTTCCTTTTTTGTCGCGATCTGTCTGCTCTGTTTGACCACGCTTTCCTCTTTCGGTGACGAGCGTGTTCTCCGTGATGGGGACGCCCTTGCCGCGGCGGAAGAACTGCTTGCTCGGTTCGAGGACGCGATGGGAAGACTTCGGGAGTATTCCTGCACGTTCACCAAGCGGGAGTGGAAGGACGGGCGGCAGCTTCCAGAGGAAGTGATTTTCCTCAAGTTCAGGGTCGATCCGCGGAGTGTCTACATGCGGCGGATCGGGGTGGAGAAGAGGGGACAGGAACTTCTCTGGAGGCCGGACTGGAATGAGGGCAGAATTCATGTCCATCCCGGCGGGTTCGGCTCCTTTGTCGCCGTGAATCTCGATCCTCTGGGCGCGAAGGCGACCGCCTCAAGCCGGCATCCCGTGACGGAAGCTGGATTTCCGCATCTGCTCCGCCTCCTTCGAGAGAATGTGGGGCTACTTCGGGAAAAGAGTGCGAGCGGCTTGCGCCTTTACCCCTCTCCGGAGGATGGAGAGGGAGAATGTATCATCCTTGAGCTGCCGAAGTGGAAGAACGCCGACCTTTACTGCTACAGAACGGAATTCTGTTTCCAAAAAGAGACGTCGCTTCCGAAGCGGGTTCGGAGCTGGGATTTTGAGGACGGGGACCAGCGGCTTGTGGAGGACTACATGTACGAGGACCTGAGGGAAAATCCCGGATTTTCGGACGCGGATTTCTCTCCGGAAAATCCCGCCTACGATTTCCCCGGCAACTCCCCGTCCCGGAGAGCGTGGTAGGGAGGGAACATCCGTGAGCTTTCGGGAACTGCCGAAGGGAGATATGCTGTTTTTTCTCGGGCTCCTGATCCTCTTTCTCCTCTGGGGCGCGGCTCCGCGCGTGCTCTTTGTCGTGACGTCCGCGCTTGCCTTGGGCTACCTCCATTTCGTCTCTCGGGAGAATGTGCTCCTTCATTTTGCCGTGGGGCTTTGCATCGCCTTCGGATATCTGTGCATTTTCAGAAACGTGTATTCCTACGGGCGGTTCGATGTGAAACTCCTGTCCTTTCCCCTTTTTCCTCTTCTCGCATGGCCCACGGCCTTCTGCCTACTCCATTACCTGACCAAGCGCGTCGCCGAATCCGTTGGTGTCGTTTCCGCAGGAGGACGAGTTCTGCTCGGGTATCTTCTGTATGTGCCGTGTCTTCTTTTCGTGGAATACGTGGGGTATCACGTTGCGGGCATTCGTCTCGAATCGGCCTACCCTTCGCTGGGTTTCCTCGATTGCATGCATATTCCCGCCCCGTTGAAAGCCGTCTATTTCGGCAATGGTTTGCTCTTTCTCCTGATTGTGTTCGGAATCCTTGAGGGCGAAGGACATCCCATGCTGGTTTCCAAGGCGGCGCGTTCCACGGAAAACGCGCATTCCCCGGAACGAAGCGAGTGATTCACGGGAAAAAACCTCCCTCCCTCCCTCCCTCCGTGATTCTACGGGAAATTACGCATGTCTCTTCTTCGAGGTGTGCTAGTCTTTTGTTCGACCGCGTTCAACTCGCGAATTCTTCCCGAAAAGGGGGTGTTCGGTCTCGCCTGAAGGCGAAGTCGAGGGCGGCACGCGAGGGTTTGAAAGACGCTCTACGCTTGGACACGAAAGATGAAGGGGAAAACGAAGCTCAGCCAGACATCTTAAGGAGGTAATCTCGAATCATGAAGAAGTCCCTTTTCGCAGTATGTACCGCTGTCGCTCTTCTGGCTCTCTTCGCCGGCGCATCCCTGGCGGCGGCGACCATTCCGAATTTCTCCGGGAAATGGACGTGGAAGAACGAGGCGGGAGACACCTTCACCATCAATCTGACGCAGAAGAATGACATCATCAAGGGGTCCCATGAGGCCACCGCCGAGAACGGGGCCAAGGTGGACTCCAGCAAGGGCGAGATCAGCATCTACGGGAAATACGTGGATGGAGCCTTTCTTGTGGAGTTCCGGAGTTTTGCCAGCGACACCAAGGGGCGGGCCATGATGCGGTTGGAGAACAAGGGGAAGTCTCTTCTCTGGCAGCTCGTGAACTATCCTGAGGGCGAATACTATATCCCTCAGGGCAACGTGTACATGAAGAAGGTGGCGAAGTAGACTCGTTTCGCCCTTTTTCGTTTCCCGGAAGGCTGGGGAAGGCGAAAAGCGCATTCCATCGCGCTCTTCGCCTTCCCCAGCCTTTTTTCGGTCGGTTTTTCCCCCGTGGCGGACCGGTTCCCTCCTAGAATAAAGTTGTCACAACTGGGAGCAGAAATAGCCCGAAAAGTTGTGGTGATAATAGAGGCATGCAGGTTGAGAGTCGCCGAGTGTAGCCTTGGGATGCGAATCTCGTCAAGGAGTCTGGCGCCTCACCTCTT
>NZ_JARKPW010000157.1:0-17544 GCF_029975095.1 Aminiphilus sp. | reverse complement strand
AAGAGGTGAGGCGCCAGACTCCTTGACGAGATTCGCATCCCAAGGCTACACTCGGCGACTCTCAACCTGCATGCCTCTATTATCACCACAACTTTTCGGGCTATTTCTGCTCCCAGTTGTGACAACTTTATTCTAGGAGGTTTCCATGTTTCCTTTCTCCAATTCGGGTATCCCTGAAAAGCGCGTTGCCCTGCCCTCCACCGAGGAGGCAAAGGAACTCGCTGACAGAGTGGAGGAGGCATTTCTCCAGGCCCTTGCCGAGAAAGAGAACTCCCTGACGAGGAAGATGCCTCCTACGGCGGACATGCTCCGGGAAGCCCGCAACACCGCTTTGGCCTGTCTTTCCGAACCCGTCACCATGGTCATGGAGAACTCCTTTTCCGTCGCGAGTGAAAGAGAGAACTCCTTCGCCCCCTTCTTCGCCGATGAGATCCCTTCAGGGCGTCTCGCCGCCATCGCCGCCGCGGGCAGCCTCGGCGGCATGCTTCTCCTTGAGCCGCTCGCTACATACCTGTTGCACATTCCCAAAATAGGACTCTTTCTCGGCGCTCCTCTCGGGGCGTGGCTTCTCCCGAAACTGTGCCTTTACCTCGAAGAGAATTCCGACCTTCGGCGCGGGCTCCTTGCGGCGCTGGGGATAGCGACTCTCGCCGACCTGACGGGATTCGGTCCGGTCGCGTTGGCAAAGCGGCTTTTCGGCGTACACTCCGGAAGGGGGAAGACGCGGCGCCTCTTTCTCTACGGAGGCATTCTCTTTCTGTTCTTTCTCTGCCGTCCCCGCAAGGTCTTCCGACGGCACGAAGCGGCGGCGGCCCTGAAAAACAGCGTTCGCGCCGCTCTCGATGCGGAAGGGAGAGCCCTTCAGGCGCTTCCTCCTCCACCGACATCTCCGGAAAAATCCGCCTCCCTGGCCGCTCTGGATGTCCTCTCCCGCCTCGCCGGCCCGCTGGAGGATCTTGCCGCTGCCACACAGGCCCCTCCGGAAGGGGCGGAACGGGACGGGACACTCCGCGCCGCCGCGGCACACCTGGTTCAAGAAGCAGCTCTCGCCGGATACTCCCTGGAACCCTCTCCTTCCGATCTCGACGCGGAGAGCGCCCCGGAGACTCCTCTCGCATGGAGCGAGGACCTCGCAACACATTTCGAGACCTTCGGACACATTCTTCCCGGAGATCCCGTCCGGGTGGAACGCAAGCCGGTCCTCTGGAACGGACAGGTTCTCTCCAAGGGATTGCTCCGGAAAAGGAGAGTTCCGTGACACGTCCGGACATCCTGGCCGTGGACTTCGGCACGAGCAATACCCATCTCTGCCGTTGCAGTGCCGACGAACCGCTTCCCTCTCCGGTCTCCCTGGACCGAAACGGCCGCCCGGGCATTCCCACGGCACTCCTCCACCGCCCGGACGGAACGATCCTCATCGGCCACGAGGCACTGGAGGAATGGGGCGAGACACCGCTTTCCCTGCGGCGTGATCTGCGGCTCCGGGTGCACTTCAAGCCGGATCTCCTTGGTGACCCGCAGTGCGCGGAGGACGCCCGCCTCTTTCTCGGCGCTCTCCACTCCCGATGCGCCGCCACGTTTCTGCGCACTCCGGAAAAGACGGCAACACTCTTCGGAGTCCCCGGCGAGGCCTCGCCGGGGTATCGGGCCGCACTCCGGCGACTCGCCTCGGAAGGTGGCTTTCCGGAAATCTCTCTTCTTGCGGAACCCTGGGGAGCGATCCTGTATCATCTGAACCGGAAGGACCTCTCTCTGACGCTCCGGGAGGCGACGAGAAGCGTTCTCGTTGTGGATTTCGGCGGCGGAACCTGCGATTTCGCCCTGCTTCGCCGGGGAAAACTCGTCTCTTCCTGGGGAGACATGCTCCTGGGGGGACGCCTGCTCGACGACCTCTTCTTCCAGTGGTACCTGGAGCAGCAGCCGGACAAGCGGGAGGAACTCGCCGCCTCCGGCGACGAATACATCGTGCACTGGCACTGGTGCCGGGAGTGCAAGGAGCGTTTCTCCACCTTCCTGGCCTCGCGGCGAGAACAGGGGCGCGATGCCGCCCCCTGGAGCGCCCCCGTGGGGCCGGGAGGTCTCTACGGACGTCTTGAGGGACTCACCGAAGGAGCATTTCTGGAACGCGCCGCTTCCTACACGCCGTCACGGGAATTCCTCGAACGTCTTCGCGCTTCGGAAGAACCGCAAGGCCCCGCACTGGCCGGCCGATCCGGCACGGATCTTTTCGCCCGCTTCCGCGAGGCCCTTCTGGAAGGGCTTGGAGACGTCGGGGGTATCCTCGGTGTGGACAAGGTGATCCTCACGGGGGGGAGCAGCCTCTGGCCGTTTCTGCCCTCCATGGTGGCCGAAACGCTCGCGCTTCCTCCGGAACGGGTGGTGACCAGCGAACGCCCCTACGCCAACGTGGCGGAGGGGCTCTCCCTCTACCCCGCACTCCGAAGGCGGAGCAACAGCATAAAGGAGCGCCTGTATCGCGGTCTTCCCGCTTTCCTCGAAACGTTGGAGAAAACGCTCCTCGCGGAACGGATACGGGACTTGGAGACGCGCATCTGCCGTCGCACGGAGGAGCGCCTCTTTGCAAAGCGGCTTCGCCCTCTCCTGGAGGAGTTCCGCACCGAGGGCGGTTCCGTGGCGAACTTGGAAAAGCGCCTGAAAAGAACGGCGGAAGGCTTCGCTCCGTCGCTCCGGAACATCGTCGAGGAAGCCCTCGGAGAGGTCTTCTCCGGACTCGACACGGCCGTTCGCGGCGCGGCCCGGGACTGGTTCCAACGGGAAGGCGTCGCCTACGTGCCGGAAGAACTGCTCGACTCGGAGGAACTCTCCTCCGAGCGTGTCGCCGGACTTCACGCACAGATGAATGTGGGGAAACTCGGCAGCGGCTACGTGGAATTCGCCACCCTCGCCACGGTGATCCTCACCGCAACGGTCTGCGGAGGCGGCGGCACCGCCCTGCTGCTCTCCGGGCCTCTCGGCCTCGTTCTCGGCGCACTGCTCGGCATTTTCCTCGCCATGGCAGGCAAGAAGGCGGGGAAAAATCTTCCGCTCCCGGGGCTGCTCACCCGACATCTCCTCTCGGAAAAAGCCATCGACACATGCCTCGACGACGCAAAACAGACCTTCCGCACCGCCCTCTCCTTCCGCATCGACAAGGAGCTTCTCCCGGCGAAAGAAACCCTCCGCCGCCGTCTCGACGAGGCGCTCCGGGAGATCATCGACTCTCTTTCTCTCCTTCACCAGATCGGAGAGGAGAAGGAACCGCCCCGGTAAGGCACGGAAAGGGCTGGTACTTCAGGCCCGCAACGTAACATCGGGGACATGGAATCACGCCCCGGGCGAAAAGGTCTTCTTCTCTCCGTCTCCGTGCTCTTCGCGTCGTTTCGGCTCGTTGAGCCGTATTGCCCCGCGGGGGCAGGCGGCAACGCAGCCGAGACAGCCGAAACACGAAGAGGACACGGGCAGCGTCCCGGAATCCTCGCCCCTTGCTTTTCTCGCCGCCGCCTCGTTCAAAAGCGGTTCCAGGAGCCGATCCGGCATGTGACACGCCTTCGTGCAGGCACGACACCCCACGCAGCTTCGTACGTCCAGCGCCACGGGACTTCGTTTCGCTGCCCCCGCCAGAAGGGTTCCCAGCGTTCCGCCGGGGCAGACGTGAAGGCAGAACGCCCGAGGCTCGAAGACGATCCCCATGACCGCCGCGAGCAGGACCATGCTCTGGCAGAACCGCAAAAAAAGCAGGCCGTGAGCATCGTAGGACGCAAAGGCCACGGGCAAGCCCAAATGGACGTTTACGTACCAGACCACTCCGGCGAACCAGGCGATCATGCCTCCCACGAAGAGCGTTCGGAGCACGTTTCCCTTTCCGAGCCAGTTCGGAAAGGGAAGCAACCGCAGAGAAACGCGGCTCCACACGAGATCCGCGAGCCCTCCGTTCGGACAGAGCATGCCACACCACACTTTTCCCCGAAGCACCGAGAGCATCGCTCCCAGCCCGAGCATCATCACGCAGAACCACCATTGTTTCATGATCATCACGGTCACGAGAAACGCAATGACCAGTTGCGCCTGCAGAATACGCCGCACCTTCGGCCAGGCGCTTCCCAGAGGGTTTGCCATGTCTTTCACTCCCCGCTTTCGTCCAGTCTTTTCGGGAAATATTATACCCATCATGGGTATAATCGTCCAGACGTAAGAACGCCGCGCATTCTCTCCCTCGAAAAACCGTGTCCATTCACTCTCAGCTTCACAGGAGCAACTCTGTCATAAAGAGATGTTCCGCCGCTCCACTGGCGCCGCACTTGGAAAAGGTGGCGTTTTTCCTTATAATCAGCAAAAATGTCCGTGTCCTTTTTTTCAGGATACAGCGTTTTCTCTTTTGTGTCCGTGGAGGTGATGCCGAGAAGAAGACAACTCCTCACAGCAGTAAGCACGCCGTTGTTCCGGGGCTCGCACGAGATGCGGCCATGGCCACGAAGTCGCGACTGAAGACATGGGAGGTGCAAGAGATGAGAGGAAAGCCCCTGTCCCGATCCGTGCCGTCGATTCTGCTCGTCCTCTGTTTCGCGCTGTTCGTTTCCGTTTCCCTGGCGGAAGCGAAGGCGGAGTATTCCTGGAAATTCGCCCAACCCTGGACGCGTCCGCTGCAGAACAAGGGGTATGAGCTTTTCTGCGACAAGGTCAAGGAGTATTCGAACGGAAGAATTGAAATCAAGTTCTTTCCTGACGGACTTCTCGGAACCCACGACGAGTCGTTCCACGCGGTACAGATGGGTAGCGAAGCCCTCGGCGTCTTCGCCCCCTACGTCAATCTCGTTCCCGGGGGCATGCTGAACTGGATGCCCTGGACCATCGAAAACTGGGAGGAGTGCAAGGTCGCCTTCATGCCTCCCGACGGCATTCTCTATAAAGTCATGCAGAAGGCGTGGAACGAAGTGGGCATGCATCAGCTCTTCGTGGTCTCCCAGGGTGCTTATGGTCTCGCCAACAATGCCCGCCCTCTCCGCTCTCCCGATGATCTCAAAAACCTCAAAATGCGTGTTTCCGCCTCGCTGGCGAGCGTGAAGATGCTGGGCAACATGGGGAAGGGGACAGGCATGACCATGGAGACCATCCCCTGGGCGGAACTGTACAACGCGCTCTCCCGGGGTGTCGTGGACGGCTGCTGGTCCATGTGGCCCTCTCTCGTGGAAGAACGCCATTACGAAGTGCTGAAACACTACTCGGACGTGAATTTCCTCTGGGACGTGAACAACGTGGTCATCAACAAGACCATCTGGGACAGGCTCCCCGACGATCTCAAGGACGCCGTGAACAAAGCCGCACGTGATGCGGAGGCTTTCCTCTACGACGTGCAGGAAAAAGCGGAGGCGGAGTATATCAAGAAACTCTCCGAAGTGGGCGGCTTTGAAATCACCAAGCTGACCCCCGAGGAGCGGGAAGTTTTCCGGGCGAGGTCGAACATGCCCGAAATCTGGGATGAACTCTGCAAACCCTGGCTCGACAAGCACTATCCCGGCGAGAACATGACCGAAAAGGTACAGGAGGAACTGCTGAAAATCCACAAGGAGATCCTGACAAAGCAGAATCCGTAGGAAAACCGCCATCGGCGCCGTATCCCACCGCTCCGACCGTACAGGGAGTGGCGGGATACGGCACCTCTCACGCGAAAAAACCGCCTTTTCGAGGTGTTGTCTTCTTTTCTTCGAGGAAATCTCCGCTCCCCTGTGAAGCAGAGGGCTTCCTTCCGGTCCCTTCCGCTGACCGTGGCGAAAGGCACTGCCCGGCGAGGGACTTTCGGAAGGAAACGACCGCACACCGGAAGCGCACAACGGATCAACGACAAGGAGGAATTCCATGACGTCTTCAGGCCGCTTTTTCCAGTGCTTTCTTCGCGCCATTGAAATCGCCGAGAACCTCCTCTGCGGCCTTGGCCTGCTCATCGTCACGGCCATGACGTTCTTTCAGGTCCTCAACAGATACTGGCTCCACCTGGAGATCATGTGGCTCGGAGACCTGTCTCTCTACCTCTTCATCCCCTTCGTCTTTCTCACCATCGCGCTCACGACAAGGGAGAAAGGGCATACCGCCGTGGATGTGTTCGGCGAGAAACTTTTCAAGGAGAAACCCCGAGAATTCGCCCTCTACAAGATCGCACTGCAGCTCGCATCTCTCGGAGTACTCCTGCTGTTCGCCCAACCCACGTATGAGTTCGCTCTCGCTTCGGTCCGCTATCCACAGTACGGCACACTGGTGACGTGGTTCAACACAAGCTGGCTCATGCAAAGCCTTTTTGTCTCGGTCCTTCTCTGCATCGTGCATCTTCTGGCCGTCATCGCCAGGGACACCGTCGAATACCGGAACCGTTTCGTCAAACCCGGAGGGAGGAGCCCTTCATGAGCATCGGGGTGCTGTTCGCCTTCGTGGTCTTTCTCGTCGGACTCTTCGGAGGACTGCCTCTCGGATGGCTCTTTCTGGCATCCTCCGCGGCAGGACTTCTTCTGGACGGGGATTCCCTCTCCTTCATCGCAGGCACCTTCTACCACGCCATCAACAACTACGTGATCATGTCCATCGCCTTCTTCGTCTTCGCCGGAAGTCTCATCTCCGACGCAGGGCTCGCGGACCGCATCGTGCGCTTTTCCTACGCACTCGTGGGCCGCGTCCGGGGCGGCATGCAGGCCGTCGGCATCGTCGCCACGCTCATCATGAGTTCCCTCACGGGATCTTCCGTGCCGTGCATCTCCGCCCTCATTCCCCTTCTCGTGCCGCGCCTCGAAAAATACGGTTATCAGAGACGATATACCACGGCACTTCTCTGTTCCTCCAGTTTTCTGGGCTATCTGATTCCGCCCAGCGTACCCGCTCTCATCTACTGCCTCGTGGCACAACAGTCCGTCTCCGCTCTTTTTCTCGCCACGGTGATCCCGGGACTCCTTCTGGCTCTGGGGTATGCGATCCTCAACTATTTTCTCTGTCATCGGTACATGGATATGTCCCTCGCCACGGAGGTCCAGGAACGTCCTCTTTCGCTCGGAGAATCCATGACGGAACTCGGCCGCGCCACCTGGAGCGCACTGCCTGCCCTGGGATGCCCTCTTGTGATTCTCGTGGGCATCTACGGAGGGATCTTTACCCCCAACGAAGCGGGCGCCATCGCGGTGGTCTACTGTCTTTTCGTGGGATTTTTCGTTTACCGCGAGTTGAACCGCCACACTCTGTGGTCTTCGATCTTCAGCTCTCTCGTCTCCATCGGAGTCATCACCATCCTCATCGCCGCAGGAACGGTCTTCGCCAGATATCTCATCCGCCTCGGCGTGGCTCAGGAACTGGCGACATTCATCCTCCAGCTCTTCTCCCAGAAAATCCTGGTTCTTCTGGCCATGAACGCATTTCTGCTCTTTCTCGGCATGTTCATCGACGGCACACCCATTCTGATCCTCGCTGTACCGCTCATTCTCCCCCTGGTGACCCAGCTCGGCGTCAACCTCGTCCATCTGGGGGCCATCGTCATTCTCAACATCGGCCTGGGCGTGATCACGCCGCCCTTCGCCATCTCCATCTTCGTGGGCTCCCGCCTTTCGGGGTGCTCCTACACGGAACTCGTCCCCATCATGCTGCGCTTTCTTCTCTTCGTGGGCATTCCGGTGCTGCTCCTGACCACCTATGTCCCGGCCATTTCCTGCTGGCTTCCCACCCTGCTCCTGGGACCGAAGGTGGTCGGCCCCTGGTAAGCGCCAGGAGCGGCTTTCCTGCTCGAAGGGCAGGCTTTCCGCCGAAAAAGCGTCGGTTCCGTCCGGAATGGACACTGCCCGGACGAAACCACCCGAAGCACTCCCCCGGGGAGTGAATTCACCACAGAATAGTGAGGAGATGTACTTTCATGAGTGCTTTCGATCTCGTCATCCGTAATGCCCGCATCGTGGACGGCACGGGAAGCCCCTGGTTCCGAGGCGATCTCGGCGTTGAGGGACACCGCATCGCCTGGGTGGGACACCTTCCTCCCTCGATTTCCGCCCCCAAAGTGATCGATGCGAAAGACCGCATCCTCTGTCCCGGCTTCATCGACATTCACACTCACTCGGATTTTCTGCTCCTTCGGGATTCCTCTGCGACAGAGAAACTCCGCCAAGGGGTGACGACCCAAGGGATAGGCCAATGCGGCTTCAGTCCCGCCCCCCTTCTCTCGGAGGAGAACATCGCCCTCCTCGACCAGTACGCGGGCTTCATCAAGGCCGGATCGACACCGGAGTGGAACTGGAGGAGTTTCGGAGAATGGCTGGACGTCCTGGAACGCCTTCCCCTGGGAACGAACATTGCTGCCTTTTTCGGCCACGGCACGCTCCGCATCGCCGTCATGGGTTTCGACGCCCGGACACCGCAAAAGGACGAACTGGACCGCATGAAAGACCTCGCAGCACAATCCATGGAGGAAGGCGCTTTCGGCATGACCAGCGGCCTCGTCTATCCACCCGGGGTCTACTCGCAATGCGACGAAATCGTCGCCCTCTGCGAGATCGTCGCAGCACGGAACGGACTCTACGAATCGCACATGCGCAGCGAATCGGACCACGTGGTTGAGTCCGTGGCGGAAACCGTCCGGGTGGCCGAACTGTCGAACATTCCCGTGCAGATCTCCCATCACAAGGCAGCGGGGCGCAGAAACTGGGGAAAAGTCCATGAAACACTCCGTCTGGTGGAGGAAGCTCGAAACCGCGGGCTGGACGTGACAGTGAACCAGTACCCCTACACGGCGGCGAGCACCACACTCCGCTCCATCCTGCCGCCCTGGGTCCACGAGGGCGGGCTCGCCAAGTCGCTGGAGCGACTCGGCGACATGACGACGCGGAGGAGGATTCTCCAGGAAATCCTGGAAGAATCCTCCTGGGAGAACTATCTTCTGCGGTGCGGCGGGGCTCAGGGAATCACCGTCCTCAGTTCCCCCAGGCTCCCCGAGTACGAAGGAAAAAACCTGGAAGAAGTGGGGGCAGCCTTCGGAAAGCATCCTATCGATGCGGCGATGGATCTCATCGTCGCCAACAAGGGGGAGGATACGGCCTGTTACGACATGATGTCCGAGGAGGATGTGCGTACCGTTCTCCGGCACCCCCGGGTGATGGTCGCCTCCGATTCCATCCCCGGAGCACCGGGAGCACGGACCCATCCACGAACGCAGGGGACCAATCCCCGCATCCTCGGCCGCTACGTCCGGGAGGAGAAGGTTCTTTCCCTTGAGAATGCCCTGTGGAAGATGACAGGATTTCCGGCGGCACGTCTGGGTCTGAGCCGAAAGGGAATCCTTCGCCCCGGTATGGATGCGGACCTCGTGCTCTTCGATCCGGATACGGTATTGGACGGAGCCTCCTATGCGGATCCGCTGCGCCCACCCCGGGGAATCGACTACGTGATCGTCAACGGAGACCTGGCCGTTGCGGAAGGAAACGTCACGGGCACCCGCTCCGGAAAGGTGTTGCGGAAAGAAAGCACCTCGGCATGACCTTCGAAGACCACGTTGCGATAAGAGAGGGGAGGAACGAACCGTGAAAGCACACGGCCCGAACGAGATCCTGGATGTGGTCTCGCTGTTCCGGGAGCAAAGCGCCGCTTGCGCGGGCGAACTGGTGGCGCTGCGCCGGGATCTGCACCGCCATCCCGAGCTGAGTTTTCAGGAAGAGCGTACCGCGGCGGTGGTCGCCTCCCGCCTGGAGGCATTGGGTTTTGCCGTACGACGCGGTGTGGGCGGCACGGGCGTCGTGGGCCTCTTGGAGGGAAGCGCTCCCGGCCCTGTGGCAGCCCTTCGTGCGGACATGGACGCACTCCCCGTGCAGGAGGAGACGGGGCTCCCCTTCGCCTCCTCGGTGCCGGGGCGCATGCACGCCTGCGGGCACGACCTGCACACCACCTGCGTTCTCGGGGCGGCGATGCTCCTCACCTCGGTGCGACACCTCCTGAAAGGCACGGTGCTCGTGCTCTTCGAGCCTGCGGAGGAATTGAACCAGGGCGCCGCAGCAATGATTCGGGACGGTGCACTCACCTCTCCGAAGCCGGACATGATCTTCGGCCTCCACAACCACCCCGAATACCCCGTAGGTTCCATCGCCGTCAAGGAAGGCCCCCTCATGGCGGCGGTGGACACGCTTCGCCTGCACATCCGAGGCAAAGGAGGGCACGGCGCACTGCCACACCGGGACAGGGATCCCATCGTGGCCGCCGCGTCGGTCATCATGAACCTCCAGACCCTCGTGAGCCGCGAAACGGATCCGCTCGCCGCTGCGGTGGTGAGCTTCGGCACCATAACGGGAGGAACCGCGAACAATGTCATTCCCGACACCGTGGAACTTACGGGAACCGTGCGCTCCTTCTCGCCCGAGGTACGCGCCGCGCTGGCCGAAGGAATCCGCCGCGTCGCAGGCCACACAACCGCCGCCCTCGGATGCACCAGCGACGTGACGCTTCGCCACGACCTTCCCCCGGTACTGAACCACCCCGAGGCGACACATCTGGTTCGGGAAAGCGCCCTCGCCCTTTCCGGTCCAAACGCGGTCGTGGTACCGACGCCATCTATGGGCGGCGAAGATTTCGCTCTTTTTCAGGAACAGATTCCAGGATGTTTCTTCTGGCTCGGGGTGGGCAATCCGGATCTCGGCGCAATCCATCCCTGGCACAGTCCTCTCTTTCGAGCGGACGAGACGTCCCTTCCCCTTGGTGCTTCCGTTCTCGCTCTGGCCGCGTGGAAAGCGTTGGAGAAATCCGTCTGAGGGGAAAACACTCCTTGTGAAACAACACACTTCCGAACACGTGGCTACCCTCCGGACAGAGCTTCGAAAGCCCGTCCCACCCGAAAGAGAACCCGCCCGCCGAATTTCTTCGGCGGGCGGGTTCTCTTTGCGCAGGATGTTTCGTGCTGTTCTCTCCGTTTCACCTGAGCGTGCCAGATCCGGCATCCGACACGCCTCCGTACAGACCCACCATGCCACGCAGCGCCGCAGGTCCAGTGCCACGGGACTTCGCGTTGCCGTTTTCCGGAGCGCACACCCGAGAGACACGCAGGCAGGCGGAATCCGCTCAGAGAACCGTGAGCTCCTTGGAGAAACGGCTCATGGGCTCGGGGCCATCGTCGGTGAGGACCATCACGTCCTCGATGCGCACGCCGATTTTTCCGGGAATGTAGATGCCGGGTTCCACACTGAAGGCCATGCCCCGCTCCAGAACCTGGGTGTTCCCCTCCCGAATGTACGGATCCTCATGGATGGCCACTCCGATGCCGTGGCCGGTACGACTGATAAAATACTCCCCGAAGCCCGCCTTGGCAATGATTCCCCGTGCCGCCCGGTCAATGTCCTGAGCGGCGGCACCTTCCGCCACTGCAGCCTCTCCGGCGAGGTTCGCCGCGAGAACGGTCTCGTAGATGTGCCGCTCTTCTTTCGTGGGTTCTCCCACAAAGAACGTGCGGGTCGTGTCGGAGCAGTATCCCTCGAACTTGCAGCCGAAATCGATGAGCACCGAATCCTTCTCCCGAAGAACCGCACCGCCTCCGTTGTAATGGGGATACGCACCATTGGCGCCGAAGGCGACGATACATCCGAAGGAAAGGTCCGTCGCCCCCTTTTCAAGGAGCAGCTCCTCCAGGCGCTTTGCCAAAGCGCGCTCAGTCACACCCGGGCGGATCTCCTTCGTCAGAGCTTCCAGGGCCGCATCGGCGATCTGTCCCGCCCGGCGCATACGGTGAATCTCTTCTGCGTCCTTCCGAAGACGGGCCTCTTCGCCGACAAAGTGTCCGTTCCCGAACGTCGCGGGAAAGCGCTCCTGGAGATTGAGCATGTCCACCGCACGAATACCCTCGTTCACGGCAATGCGGCCATTCCGGAGCCCCCATTTTTCGAAGGCCGCCACGGTCTTCTTTTCGAACCACTCCGCGTCGTCCCAGACGACCGTCTCCACTGCGTCTCCCAAGGCATTCCGCATCTGCTCCACGTAGAGCTTGGGTGAAACGGCGCAGAGCCGGCCGTCCCGGAAGCACACGAGGACCTTGAAGCGTTCATCGGGATGCAGTACAAGCCCGGACAGATACTCCATGTCCGGCGAGGGCCCCACGAGCAGTGCGTCGTAACCGGCCTTGTCGAGCAGGGTCGTGAACTTCGCCAAGCCTTTGCCGTTGATCATCTTCAATTCTCCCTTCGCGCCCTTTCCGGACTGTCGGGCCTTCCGCTCCGGCAACGCCGGAAAGAGCGTCCCGTCTCCGGAAGAAATGTCTTTGTTGTGTCCTATGATATATCAGATATCTGAGAATGGGTCAACGAGGAAAGAGAGAACGCCCGGATCCGATCTCCCGCATCGAACCCGGGCGCTCAAAGACTTCGTCGAGTCAAAACGCACCTGAATTCCCTTCGGATGCCGGTGAAAAGACGTCAGGCCTTTCTCTTGGCTTTCCCCTGCCAGGCATGGAGCGCCAGGGCAACCCCGATGACACCGTAGGTGACGAACACCCGGAAGTATTCTCCCACCTGAACGTTGCCCAGCAGGTTCTTCCCCGCCAGGGGCGAGACGATGAACATGGTGTGAAAGAGAAGCGTTCCCATCAGCGCTTGACCGATGGTGGCCTTGGAGACCGACGCCCCTCCGATGAGGATGGCCGCCACGGCGAAGGTTCCCACCTGGACGTGAGCGCCGTAGGTGTTCATGTTGCCGATGTTCTGGAGGAAGATGATCTGCCCCCACGCCGCGAGGACCGTGGAGAAGATGATGGCCAGGATGCGGATTTTGTCCACCTGGATGCCCGAAACTTCGGCGATGTGCCGGTTCTGGCCGGTGGCCCGGAATTCCTGCCCCAATTTGGTTTTGAAGAGAAAATGCATGCCCACGCAGAGAAGCGCGATGACCGCGAGGGTCACCACGGGAACGACGATGGGCATGACCGACCCGGGAATGGGGATGCGTACTTTCCAGAGATTGTCCAGAGCATAGTGCATGATCTTCAGGTCCACGGTGTTTCGCAGGCCATAGCCTCCCGGAATGAGCATCTCGGGCACGCGGATGGGAATGAGATTGCCCATGAAGTAAAGGTTAATGAGCTGATAGACCCCGTTCGCGAAGAATCCGAGGATGATTCCGGTGATCATTTCCTTGCCCTTGGCGCTGTTGAAAAGTTTCCCCGTGAGCCACCCGAAGAAGACCGCCAAGGGAAAGGAGAGAAGGCAGGTGAGGGTGAACCCCCAGAGGCCTGCGATCTGCCAGTTCACCGTGGCGAAATAGGCGAATTGTCCTGCCATGGCTCCGAGCACGATGCCGAAGTTCAGCCCCATTCCGGCGAGGATGGGGATGATCAGGGAGATGACCAGAAAACTGTTCCGGGCCATGCGTACCACGATTTCGTTGAGCAGGAAGGGCAGAGAGAGCCCGCTATAGTAGGCGCCGATCACGCAGATGACGAGAAAGAAGAGCGGCACGGCGTTGCTGCGGAGTGCATAGGCGAGTTCGAACTTCTTCTTCGCCGGAGGTATCGGTGGAACCGCATTCTGTGTCGTCCTGGTCTCCTGTGGGTTCGTCATCGCACGTCCACCCCCGCTTCTTTCCGCGTCAACGCGTAGAGAATGATACCGTTGCTGATGATGATTCGCACTACGTCAGCCAGATTGTCCGCCACGACCAGATTGGCCACGGGCATGGAGACAACCAGGATGGACTGGAAGAGAAAGGTACCGATGACGGCGTGGGTCACCGTGGCCCGCTTCAGGGAGGCACCTCCGATGAGAATGGACGCCACGGCGAAGAAGGCCATGAAGAGCGGCCCCATGTAGAGCTGCAGAAAGCCGTAGCTCTCCGCGTAGACCACGATCCCCACCGCGGCGAGCATCTGGGAGAGCACGGAACCCAAAATCCTGAGCCGATCCACGTTGAGTCCCGCCGATTCGGCGAAACGAGGGTTGCTGCCGACCATCATCATGGCAATGCCCGATTTGGAACGCATATAGAGCCAGGTAAGCACGCAGAAGAGGGCGAAGAAGAGGAGAAGCCCCGTGGGAACCGTGACCCCCATCACATCGAAGGCGAGAAGGTGGTCGAGAACGCCGGCGAAACGCTTTTCAAGGGTGATGGTGACCCGAAGTCCCGAACCGCCGTAGGGCCAGATCATCTCCGGGCTCTTGAAAGGAACGAGAGTCCAGAAAATGCACATGAGTGAGACTACGGAAAAGCCCACGTAGGTTCCGACCGTCATCTCCTGTCCCTTCACCTTGTTCTGAAAAACGCCGTAGAAATAGCCCGCGATGCCCGCCAGAAGGGCTCCGAAGCCCGCCGAGAAGAGAAACGCGGAGAGTCCCGTCATGTCCAGTTCGATACTCAACGTCATCGCCACGATGCCGCAGGTGATGCCAAGGGGAAGGACAAAATTCGGTCCGGTTCCGGACTGAATGGCGGGAATCATGGCCAGCACGAGAATGCCGTTCATGCCGAACCGTGTGAGGATGCTGCCCAGAAGCTGGGGCATGGAAAGTCCAAGGACTTTCGCGGCCACGATGAGCAGAACCAGAAATCCGAGGATGATGAAACGAGGAATGCCGAAGTCCTTGACGGCCTCCCGGATCCGTTCGCCCATACTCTCCCGGGGCAGGCCGTTGTTCTCCAGATCGGCCATCACGATGCCTCCTTTCTCGCATGGGACATTTCGCCCGCCATGAGAAGGCCGAAATCGACGTCGCTCGCGTCGGGGGGGAGAATGCCCTCGAGTTTTCCGTTGTAGATGATGGCGATGCGGTCGCAGATGGAGCGCAGCTCCGCCAGCTCCGAGGAGGTGATCACCACGGTGACGCCCATCTCCCGGTTCAGTCGCACCAGAAGATCAAGCACGATCTTCTTGGCCCCCACATCGATACCCCGAGTGGGCTCGGAGACGAAGATGAGCCGCGGCTCCAGCGTGATCGCCTTGGCGATGCACACCTTCTGCTGGTTTCCTCCGGAAAGGCGCCGCACGATCTGCTCCGGTCCGGTGCAGCGGATGTCCAGGTCCCTGATCATCTTCAGTGCATGACGGCGAATGGCACCTCCGTCGGCCAGGAAAATCCCCATCCGCCGGAGGAATTTCTCCTGACACTGCATGGCCGTGACGGTCATGTTGGTCTCGATGGATTCGTCGAGGAGAAGACCTACGCCGCGGCGATCCTCGGAGACGAAGGCCATGCCGCTCCGCAGCGCCTCAAGGGCATTGTTCAGGGGAAGCTCCTTCCCGTCGAGGACAAGCTTGCCCTCCGCAGGATACATGCCCAGTACGCCGTTGGCGATACCGATCTTTCCGTGTCCAGCCAGACCACCGATGCCGAGGATCTCCCCCTCGTACACGTCCAGGTCGAGTCCCCGGACCCGCTCGCCCGGCATGTCCACACGGAGGTTCTCTATTTTCAGGAGCGTCTTGTCCCCCTTGGGACTGGGGGCACAGGCGTCACAGCCCACCGCCTCAAGCTTGCGTCCCACCATGAGTTCCGCCAGACGGCTCACCGAGGCCTCTCCGGTCTTCAGCGTCGCCACCTGCTCGCCATCGCGGAGAACCGTGATGTCCTCGGAGACGGCGAGCACCTCGTCGAGGCGATGGGTGATGAAGAGAATAGAGATTCCTTCTCCCGCAAGCCGACGCATGGTAGCCAAGAGCACCTCCGCCTCGGATTCAGTGAGTACCGCCGTGGGCTCGTCGAGGACGAGGATCTTCGTCTTCTCTTTGTCGATCTCCCGGGCGATCTCCACAAACTGCATGTATCCCACGGGAAGCCCCGCCACTGGGAGCATCTCATCCAACGTCGAAAGCCCCAGACGGTCCAGTGCTTTTCGCGAGTCCCTCCGCATGGCGGGAATGTCCAGGCTCTGGAGCCTGGAACCGAAAAGACGGCTCACCATGTTGGGGAACGTGATTTCACGGTTGAGTTTGATGTTTTCCGCGATGGAAAACCCCGGAAGAAGCATGAATTCTTGATGCACCATGCCGATGCCGAGATCCACCGCATCCTGGGGAGAGGAGATGCGGACGGGATTGCCGTCCATGAAGATCTCCCCCGAGAATCCTCCGGTGTTGTGAATGACGGGCATGCCGAAGAGGATGTTCATGAGAGTTGATTTGCCCGCGCCGTTCTCACCCACGATGGAATAGATCTTTCCCGGCTCGACCCGGATCGAAACGCCCTTGAGAACCCGATTCCCGAAGTATTCCTTCTGGATGTCCCGCATTTCCAACCGATATGCCGCCACCAGGGGGTGCCCCCTTCCTTCGTCTGCTCTTGCCGATGCGCGGGGCCGTCCCTCGGCCGGCCCCGCGCATTACAACAACTCTCTTGCTTTCGCTTGTTCCCGTGAATTACAGACCGAAAATGATGGATTCGCCGACGAAGAGGATAAAGTTGTCCGCCTTCTCCTTGCCGTCGGGAGCGACGTAGGTGCTGGTCTTGATGCCGTCGCCGCAGTACTTCTTCAGCAGTTCCACCATCTTGCCGTTGTCATATCCCTTGATGGATCCGTCGCCGATGCCGAAGGCATATTCCGTCGCGGCATAGGCCATACCCATGGTGGCAGGAATCTTCCACGTGGCGAATCGTCCCGCACCGCCGCCCTCCTTCACCTTCGCACTGATGGCCTCGAGAATGAAGGCCACATCGCCGGCCTTGTCGGCGGGAATTTCGATGCCGAGGGCGCCGGGATAGGCGTGGTAGGGGCTGGGGCAGCACTGCTCGGGATAGATCGCCCCGGTCTTCAGCACGGACTTGATGAGGGGTTCCTGCATGCCGCAGTTGGTGCTGAAGAAGGCCGTGTCCTTACCGTACTTCTCCACCTGGCGGGGCACGTCCTCGAGGATGAACTGCTGCGCTCCGGCGATTCCCGCGTCACCCGTCGGATCGGGGGCGTTGACGAAGACGAACTCGATGCCCTGCTTCTTGCATTCCTCGATCATGATGTCCCGCCGGTTGGCGAGGAGCGGATAGGACATGTGCCGGGGGAAGGAGTAGTGGATGAACGTTTTGGCGCCCATTTTCTTGGCCATCTCGATGATGCTGATGCCGCGGGCAGGGTTGTCCGTCTCGAGACAGATGTCGGCCTTCTGGGCGGACATGAGCGGATCTTCGTGAGGCACGATGTTGATGAAGAACATGTCCGGGCGGATTTCTTTCACCTTGTCGATGGCAGCGGCGGTGCCGGGAACGCCCTGAACGAGAACGATGGCCTTCACGTCCGGATCCTGGGCCATGCTCAGAATCTGCTGGATCGTGGTCTCCTGCTCGTCCATGAACTTGTCGGGATAGGTCACGTGGATGATGCGGTCCGCGCCCCACTGCTTGATCATTTCCTGGGCGGCGCGATACTCTTCCTCACCCTGGGACGTGGTCCCCGTCATGATGCCCACCTTGGACTGGCCCGCGAAAGCCATGCCGCAGAGGCTCACCAGAAGCGCAAGTGCAACGACTCCCAAAATGCCTTTTCTGAACACCCGCAACGACCTCCTTTTCGCTCGCCCGGCTCCGTGCGGCCGGATCGTCTTTTCTCAGTGCACCGTTCCGCGCGCAAGAGGATTCT
>NZ_JARKPW010000142.1:0-6057 GCF_029975095.1 Aminiphilus sp. | reverse complement strand
GCGTGCACGGAACTTTCGCCGCCGGAGTGCGGCGCAGGGTTCCTCGGGGTTAGGCCAGAATCTCCTCCCGTTCCTGGAAGAGAACGCCGAGGCGTTCGAGTTCCGCAAGGGACGGTTCGTACACCTCCGGCAGCACCGGAGCGTGCACGCCCGTGAAGGGCAGTTTGCCCTCCAGGAAGAGCCGGGCACCGATTGCGGGGGGAAGTCCCGTAGTACGGGCGATGGAAGTGTCGCCTCCCTTGATGCCCCGATCCACGAGGGTTGAGACGAAACGCTTGCGCCGGCCGTCGGCGAAGGATGCCTCATAGCGATGTTCCATGACGACCAGATCCTGCTCGCCGGGCTCGAAGACGAGCTTTTTCAGATAGAGATCCGCCACGACGGAACGGGCGCTTCCTCTGGCAAAGGGGAGAGGAGTGTCGTCCAAAAGCCCCAACCATGCGAGCTTGTGAAGGATCGACGAATAGGGTTCAAGCTTCAGCACTCTGCAGAGGGCCGCTTCGGCACTCTCGCAGGAGGTCGCTCCGGCGAGGCGGGCGGTGAACTCCCGATGGGTGAGTCCCGTCAGATCGAGTTCCTCTTCCTCGAAGAGCCCGAGATCGAGCATTTTCCGGATGGTTTCGCTCCAGCCGATGTACCGGATAGTGCCCCGGTAGACGTTCTTCGCCTCGGGCATGTCGTAGAGGTGGATGTAGGGCAGGGAATCCGCATTGGCGTACTGCTCGAACCAGCCGAGTCCGGCGATCTCGATGAAACTCGTGTGGCGGAACGTCTCACCGGGAGGATAGACCACCACTTCGCCGTTCTTCAGAATGCGTGCCTCACGCTTGCTGGCGCCCACGAGGCCCGCGGGGGACCAGGAAAGTTTGTATCCGAAGGGATTCGTGTTCGCCTCCGGAGCGGGAATGGCGCCGCAGCAGGACCAGAAGGACTCGACCTTGCCGCCTCTGTCGTGGATCTCCCGGACGGTCTTCGCCGCGGACATGTGGTCGATGCCGGGATCGAGTCCCAGCTCGCAGAGAAGCAGCACGCCCGCGTCCCTGGCGGGTACGTCGAGGGTGCGCATGTCCTCCTTGATGTAGGAGACGTTGATCATGTTCGTTCTTGTGGCGACGCAATCCCTTGCCACGGGGACCATGAAGGCCGCGGGGAGAAGATTGATCACCAGGTCCGGTTTGGTGGAGGCGAGGAGGTCCTTCGTTCCCTGCGTGGCGTCGAAGGCGGAGGTGGTGACTCGGGAGCTGCCTCCGGCGACGGCATCGGCGTTGTGCTTGTCCTGATCGACCAGAGTGAGTGCCGCATCGGTATGCTGAAGCAGGTAGTCCACACAGGGATGGGCAACGCGCCCCGCACCGAGAACCAGAATTCGTTTCACGAAAAACACCTTCCTTAGTCTTTTTAAGAGTCTATCGGGTTTCCTCGCTCCGGAAATCGGAGATTTTTGCCCCCCAGAGCTTTCCGAAGACGAGAAGGAACACAAGGACCAGTCCCAGGGCAAGTCCCAGGAGCATGGGCGATTCCACGTGTCCCGAGACGATGTAGGCGATGGCGCTCGCGAGGGCCACGGTCAATGCGTAGGGGAGCTGGGTCTTCACGTGGTCGATATGGTCACAGGCGGCACCCATGGAGGAGAGGAGCGTCGTGTCCGAGATGGGGGAGCAGTGGTCGCCGAAGAGCCCTCCCGAGAGCACCGCGCCGATGGCGGCGTGTACTGGTGCTCCCAGAGCGTTCGCCATGGGAATGGCCAGGGGCATGAGGATCGCGAAGGTTCCCCAGGAGGAGCCCGTGGCGAAGCTGATGCAGGCGCCGGTGACGAAGATCAGCACTGGAACGGCCCATCCGGGAAGTGTTCCCTGGGAAAGCCCCACGATGTAGTTCGCCGTTCCCAGGGCTTTGCACACGGATCCGAGGGACCAGGCGAGGACGAGAATCATGAGGATGAACACGATCTCCTTGGCGCCCTCCATGTACATGCTGAAGGCCTGACCCGCAGTCTTGACCTTGTGTTGTACCATCAGGAAGAGGCAGGACATGGCTCCCAGAAAGTAGCCCGTGCAAAGGGCGGTGCGGAGCACGGCGCCGGGAATGCGCTTCACCGGGAAACCGTGGGGGATGAGCAGACCGAAGATGCAGACGAAGAGAACCACGATGGGAATGATCATCATGGAGGCTCTCGGCTTCACGCCCTCCTCCAGGTTGATGGAGACCGAGGGGCGGGCGGGTTTCGCATCGGGCCACATGGGCTGTCCCGTCTCGACGGTGCGTTTCTCCGCCTTGTACATGGCGCTGAACTCGAAGCCGAGGAGTGCCACCAGGGGAATCATGAAGAGCGTGCCGATGGCGTAGAACTGATAGGGAATAACCTTGAGGAAGGCGTCGAAGTCGGTTTCTGGGATACCCAGGGCGGTGAACTCCTTCTGGATGAGCCCCATGATGTAGATGCCCCAGCCGATGAAGGGAATGAGGATACATACCGGCGAGGAGGTGCAGTCCAGGAGCCACGCGAGTTTTTCGCGGCTCACCCGGAGTTTGTCCGTGATGGGCTGGAAGGTCGGTCCCAGGATGAGGGGGTTCGCCGAGTCGGAGAAGAAGATGGCGATGCCGCCGAACCACACCGCGAGCTGTGCCTTGGCGCGGGTGTTGAACCAGTGGGACGCCTTTTCTGCGAAGGCCGCGGCGCCGCCGGAGTGGGTCACCACGCCCACGAAGCCGCCGATGAAGACCATCATGACGAGAAGGCTGGAGTTGTAGCTGTCAGAAGCCTGTACGAAGATGTAGTCCTTGATGAGCGTGGTGAGGCCTGCCAGGGGATTGCCCCCCATGAGGATGACCACGCCGAGATAGGCACCGATGAAAAGCGAAGCGAGCACGTTCTTGAAAAGCATGGCGAGAATCACCGCCACGAGGGGAGGAACGATGGAGAGTACGCCGTAGCTTTTCGGCGGCAGACCCTTCACGGTGATCTTCGCGTCCTGCACGGCGTGGAGCGGATTGCGCCCCTCGAAGGCGAGGAGCTTGATCGGCGCGTCCTTGGCGTCCTTCAGGGTTTTGAACGTGAGGGTGAAAAGGCGGAATTCATCGCCGGGGCGCACGCCGTCGGGATTGTCCGCGCCGAAGGCGATCTTGACGTTTCCCTTGCCGCGGTTGTCCTCTTCGTTGAGGACGGAAAGTCCCAGATCTAGAGTCTTCTCGATTCCCTGCAGTTCCAGGATCGCCGGATCAAAGGTGAGGAGGGTGGTCACGCCGGGAAGCGTTTTGCCCTGGGGCAGGCGCACCATAACCTCCGCGGAAAACGAGTCTCCCACAGTGACGGCCTCCTCGGAAACGCGGAGTTCCATGGAGGGGGCATCCTCCGCTCCGGCGGGAGGAGCCATTCCGAAACACAATACCGTTGCAAGCAGTGCGAACAACAGAGACCTTCTCATGCCGTCCTCTCCCTTCTTTCGGGAAAAATGCATCGCTGAAGCACCGATTCCTGCGCACGCAAAAAATGAAAAAGCGGGGTTGTCTTTCTGTCTCGGTGGCTCCGGTGTCTCTTCACCTCCTCCTGGTCTTTCCAACGGGCAAGGTTGGTCGGGTCAGGCCTTTCCCGATTGAGGTTGCAGGCATGCGGGGGTGTGGTAGAGAGGCATTCTCCGCGTGAGCAGCGTGTAGGTCGTGCGGAGATGGTCGCTCATGGCGGTGGCGGCGGCCTCCTTCTCCTTGGAGGCGATGGCCTCCACGATGCAGTCATGCTCCCGGCAGCTCACGGATTTCTCGGGATCGCGGAGCGGTGCCTCTCCGCCGGGAGGGATATAGAAGCGGTCGAAGAAGAAAACGTAGAGTTCGGACCGCCAGTAGGTCTGGCGGATGAATTTTTCCAGATAGGCGTTTTTGGCGAGGGATGCGATGGAGAGGTGCAGATCCTTGTTTGCCGCGGCGTAGCCCGAGATGTCTCCGCAGCGGTAGAGTTCCTTTTCCCGCTCCAGAAGCACCCGGAGAAAGGCCACGTCCTCGGGGATGATCCGCCCCGCCGCCGCTCCCGCAGCCTGGCCTTCGAGGGAAATGCGGGCTTCGAAGACCTCGCGCATGTCCATGGGCGTGAGCTTTGGAATGAAGCAGCCCCGATTGTCCCGGTTTTCCAGAAGCCCCTCGGCGATGAGTTTGCGCAGCGCGTTGCGCACGGGCGTGCGCGACAAACCGAGCGCTTCCGCAAGTTCACTCTCGATGATGCGATCTCCCGGCGCGAAGTGATGGGAGAGCACACGCTCCACGATCTGGTGGTAGGCGCGGTCTTCGGCACTCATGAGGCTCATTTAGTTTGCTCCTTTTATCACAAAATCGTATCCAATATCGTATCCGACAAAACTCTATCAAGTTTCAAGCCTTCCTGTCAAGAAGGAAGGCTGAATGTTTTGAACACTGCGGCAGGGCCGGGTTTTCCCCTTTCGGAAGAAGACGCGTCTTATGGAATGTATACGGTATGCAAAAGGGTGCGGTCGTCGAAACGCTGGAGAAACGATCGGGGTACCCGGGACGCCTTGATGATGACCAGCTCGCTCTGTACGCCAAACCGAAACTCCTGCTCGTCGATGAACAGGGCTCATTGCCCCTGGAAAGCAGTGCAGAATAGCTTTTCTTCCAACTCGTTTCAAGGCGCTATGAGTGCGGGAGCATGCTGATGAAGAGCAAGCGCGCCTCGGGGAATGGGGAATGGTTTTTGGAGATGCCTTGGTGGCGACGGCCATCCCCGATAGTCTCCTCCACCACGGTACGGTGTTGACTCTCCGGGGAGAGCGTTTTCGATTGCGGAAAAAACGCCGGATGGAGCAGGCACGCAGATAAGACGCACAGGAGGACTATCTGGTTTGGCGAAGGATGTTGCAGTCGCGTCCGGTTCGTATTCGTTTGCGGCCGGGGCGGGGCATTTCTTCATGTCGCCTACGGGGCAATTTCTGATGTCGCTTGACACCATGCGCGGATGCTGTTGCAAACGGGGGACGGTATCTTCTGGAAATTCCTTGCCCGGCCGATGGGCTCCGAGGCATTCGGAGCGACGGAAAGCGCGATGTCGCTGCTTTGTTCCGACGGATCGACTCCAGGATTTTTCTGTGCCATCTTGCCGGAAGAAAGGGAAATCAGTACAATCATGCGGAAGCGCCGCCCCTCGTGCGGAAGTCCTGGACTTCCTGGCCGTCTGTCCATGCCGGTGAATTTGGTCCGGAGAGCACTCGAGCCACCTTCCGGAAGCGCTCCGTCATGCGGGAAGAAACATACGGTCGTTGCCGTTCGTTACGAAGCCGTGAGGAGTCCGTCACATCCCGGGGCTATACTTCCCGGTGAGCGGAAAAGGAACTCGCCGCGAGATGCTGTGTTTTTCGGCGATTTCCGTGGTTCCTGTGGTTTTTCGGAAGTGCTCCGCCTGAAGGTTCCTTGTTCGTCTCCGCTCCGCAGCGTTTTCCCTCGCCGCGGACGATGGGAGGGAAGTTCATGGTATTTCGCAGCCCTACCTGGGGTTCCGTCACGTGTGAGGATATGGTGGCGAAGATCCGGATGATGTCCGAGCGCACCGCAAGGGTGCCTACCATTATCGTCGGCGCCGACTCCCAACGGGCCGGAAACGGTGTGAAGTTCGTCTGTGCCGTGACGGCCTATTTTCCCGGCAAGGGGGGCATCTATTTCTACCGCGTCAAGCGTTCGCAGGCTCGGATGGGACTGGCGGAGCGCATGTTTCGCGAGGCGTCGCTGAGTCTTGAGATCGCGGACATCCTTCGCCCCATTCTGGATGTGGACAGCCTTTTTCAGTCGAGCGACGGTCATGTGCACCTGGAGATTCACCTGGACCTCGGCCCCAACGGCAAGACGCGGGACGTGCTCACTTCTGTGGTGGGAATGGTCCGCGGATGCGGCTACACCTGTCGTACCAAACCGGATTCCTTCGTGGCCACAAAGATCGCAGACAAACACAGCAAATGAACGCCGACCCCCTGTGGAGGTCGGCGTTCATTTGTTTGTGAAAGCTCTGAAGAAAGACCTTTTGCTTTCCCTTGACTCGGGTCGCATCAGGCTGCGGACCGG
>NZ_JARKPW010000141.1:0-23605 GCF_029975095.1 Aminiphilus sp. | reverse complement strand
CCCTTGCCGCCGCAGAACCCTGCGTCGGAGGGTTCACCGTCGATGCAGGCCAGATAGTCGAGCCCTCGTTCGCGGGCGAAGCGCACCAGATGCGGCACGGAGAGACGCATGCCCGCGGAGTTGTTCTCCTCGTCGGGAACGGCGAGGAAGAGCAGATTCACCCCTAGCCTTTCCGGATCGGCGGCATACTCCGCCAGCAGAGCCGCCTGGATGGCGAGGCCGCATTTCATGTCCATGACCCCTCTACCGAAGAGGTAGTTTCCCGATGCCAGGTCGCGCGCGGCCTCCTCCGGAAGGGGAACGTCACCGATCCGACGGGTGTACTCCTCGGCGTCGAAGGCCCAGGTTTTGAGCACTCCGCAGACGTCCACGTCCACCACGTCGTAGTGACCGGTGAGAATCACCGTCCGCGGCGTTGAGGGAACGGCCTCCACGAAGGCGAAGAGCGACGTGCGACGGAGCGGATCTCCTTCCAGATCCGCGAGAAAGAGGTTCTTCGGGTTCTCCTGAAAATAGGGAAGCTCCGCCAGCCGGTTCCTGAGGAATGCGGCGAGCTGATTCTCCCCGGTGGGCGAGGCGGAGACGCTGGGAATCCTCACGAGATCCAGCAGCAATGCGTAGATGCCTTTTCGGGTGTTCTCCAACACGATGCATCACCTGCGTTCCGGCGGAGGTCCCCTTCTCTCCGGGCTCTCCGAAGAGTTCCCCCTCGCTCGGCAAATTTGGATGAAACACGGAGAAAGAGCCTGTTTCCGGCACCTCGGAGCGAAGAGCCGCACAGGGCTCGCACGTTCCGGGCCGACACACCGAAGTATAGCACCTCGGAAAAAATGAAAAGAGTCTTCCGGAAGCCTCCGGGCCCCTCTTCGCTCTCCGACCGCGGCAGGCCGGCCGCTCTCCCGACGGAACCCCGCCGATCGAACACACGCATCGAGCACAAAAAGGCACTCCCGGACAAGTGTGGTTCATCGTCGCAGGCTATCGTCGGACACAAGAAAAACCTTTCTGCACACCCTGGCGCACACAACGCTTTCCCCACATCTCGACGCATACGATCGCTTCTTCCCGCCTTCTCCGGGCCGAAACCATCCTGTTCTTTGAGCGATCCGGACATCACACGATTTTGTCGAAATTCCGTCAAATCACGGAAAACGCCCTTCTCACAAGCAGATGAGTCCCAAGACTCTTTTCAAAAATGCCTTATGGATCATAATGCTCCTTGTTTCCTCAATCAAACTATCCGGAAATTCTTCGTTCGTTCGTCTCCTGGCCACAGGGCGCACGTCATCGGCGAATGAGGCAAAGACCCTCCTTTTCGGAGACCTCGCTTTTCTTACAAGCGGGTACGATGACGGAAGGAACGCGAAAAAGCCGCCCTCGGCGGGACGGCAGTGGCACGCGCAGCAAGAGGTGACATCTCATTTCGGAACTGCACGACAGACCAGCCTGTGTCGAGACGATCCATTCTCCCCGGAGGGATTCGCCGCACCGTACCCCTGGGACGGCACGAACACCAGGACCCGGGGAATACCACTCCTGTTCCGCCCCGGAACGAGGAGGGATTGTTCCTGCCTGCTTCGCACTTTTCGAGGCATCGCCGCTTCCCATGGCTCTCGCCGATCTCGATCTCACCTTCTCCCTCTGCAACGGCCCTTTCGCGAACCTTCTCGGCGCCGCCTCGCCGGAGGAAATCCGGGGAACGAGCGTCCTGGAATTCCTTTCTCCGGAAGAACACCGCACCGCCGCGGAACGAGCCGAACGCATTCTTGCAGGACATGCGCTTTGCGATATTTCCTGCAGAATTCTCCGTCGGGACGGCACACTCCTCCCTCTGAAGGTCTCCGTCTCCGCCGTGCCGAACCTCGAGGGCATTCCCACGTGGTTTCTGGTCGCCGCAAGGGATGTCTCGGCGGAGCTGCGGGCCACGCAGGCCCTCGCCGAAAGCGAGAGCCGTTATCGGTCCCTTTTCGACACCATGCACAACGGCCTCGTCCTCTTCGAGTTCCTCCCGGGCGAAGGCGGCGCTCCCGACGATTTCCGCATTCTCGACGAGAACCCCGCTTTCCGGCGCCTCACCGGGCAGGAACCGCAGGAGAGGGGCAACGGCATCCTCTTCTCGACCTTCCTGGAGAACAGACTCGGGGACACCACCCTTTTTCCCGATCTCCACGAGTTTTTCTGCGGCGGAAAAGGTGACCTCGCCCGGCGAACGCAGCTTCTGTTCGAACAGATGCGGCGCGTCGCACGAACGGGAAAACGAATCTCCGGAGAGACGCCCCTTCTGGGGGGATGGCGCTGTTTTGCCTACACGCTCTATCGCCCCCAGGCAGGACGGGTCGCCCTCATTCTGGAGGATGTGACGGAACGGAAACTTCTGGAGGAAAACAACCGCCGGCTCATCGGTCAACTCGAACGGGACGCGAGCATGGACACCCTGACGAACGCCCTGAACCGACATCGTTTCGACAAACTTCTCTCCCTGGAGATGGAGCGTGCGCGAGAGCACAGCCGACCGCTCTCTCTGGTCATGGTCGATCTGGACAACTTCAAGGCCATCAACGACAGCCGGGGACACCTGGAGGGCGACCGCATTCTCGTCGCCGTGTCCGAGCTGGTGCAGCGTCACATCCGCTCCTCGGACATCTTCGCCCGATGGGGCGGCGAGGAATTCGCCGTCCTGACCCCGACAAACGCCTCCGACGCGGGCACCCTGGCGGAACGGCTCCGCAGAGAGATCGCCTCGCTGGACGCGGGAGACGGCATGCCCGTCTTCGCCAGCTTCGGCATCACCCAATACAGACGGGGAGAGAGCGCTTCGGAATTTCTGAACCGGGCCGACCAGGCCCTCTATGCAGCAAAGCGCAAGGGAAAGAACCGGGTGGAGTGCCTCGACCAGAGCACATCCCGGTAGCACTCCCCCCCGGAGCACTCCTTCAGCGGTTTTCTCCCGATCCGTCCGCCTCTTCGAGACGCAGCGCGTCTCCGGGGCGCAGCACACCGCCTCGGACGACCTCGAGAAAATATCCCACCTTCGGCAGCAGACACCACCCCCGGTAATCGTAGGAATGGGGTTCGTCCGCTCGCTTGCCACGCTCCCGAATCCGGAGAACCGGCGTGTCCTCGGGACCTTTGAGAAGCGCTCCAAGAGGCACGTCCTCCGGAAGCCCCGCAATCCTCAAATTCTCCGCCAAACTTCCCGGAGGAAAGGAAAACCCCGCCTCCGACTCCGCCGCAGCCACGTCCTCCTCCCGGAGAAGGCTCACATGCCTGTCGGAAAAACCCCAGTGCGCGTCGTTTCGCAGCCCTTTGCCCGCGTCGAAGAGCCCCTCCTCCACGGGCGACTTGGGATCCTCACGGCGAGCGCTTGCGCACACGCCGGCAACGACGATCCTGTTCATAGCTTTCCCCCTCCTTTCCTCGTCATTTTCTCCGCTTTCTTATCCGGAACACCCCAGAGACGTACCACACTTCGCTTCCCGGGGCAACCGTTCGCTAAAAAAGCCGCCATCCCAAAAGGGACGGCGGCCCTGGCCTTTCTCCGAAAGAACGTGCTCGACCAAAGCACTGCCTGATACGGACACTGTGCGTCGAAACCTCCGAGGTGGAGCCGGAGCCCCGCCGCTACCGCGGGCATGGACCTGTTCCTGTTGCTCGAACACAAAAAGGCACTCCCGGGAAAGTGCAGCTAACCGCCGCAGAGCGCCGCACTCCATGAAAATCTTTTTGCGCAGGCGGAACGCACACAACTGCACGAAACACCGTTTTCTTCCGCCGGGAGCAAGCGCCTCCGCTACACTCCCATCCTGCACTCCGCCGCTTTGGTGAGCAAAAGAGAAAGACGTTCCGCGAGGTGGTGCAGCTCCTCCCCCAAGGGTTTCGCCGGGACCTCTCGTCGGGCGATGCACCGCGGAATTTCTTCAACAAAGGGAAACCGAGCAAGAAGCGGCCAGCGGCGCTCCGCACAGAGTTCTTCCGTCCTGCGGGCACCCTCGCGGGAAAGGTCCGCCTTGTTGAGAACAATGCCGAAGGGAACGCGAAAACGTCCGGCCAGCTCGGCGATGCGCAGCAGATCCGCTCGGGCCGAATCGGTGGGTTCCGTCACCAGCAGGGCCGCGTTCGCACCGGCGAGGGACGAGATGGCAGGACAGGCGATGCCGGGAGGTCCGTCCACGAGGAGCACCGAGACGCCTTCACGGAGTGCCGTCTCCCGGGCCCGCCGCCGCAGGAGCTGCACGAGTTTTCCCGAGTTGGCCCCTCCGGGCCGGAGACGGGCATGTTCGAAACGTCCGAGAACGGTGCGGCTCCGGAAAAGACGCCCCTGCACGACGGAAACGAAGGACACGGCCTTTTCCGGGCAGACCAGGGCACAGACGCCACATCCCTCACAGGCAAAAGCATCCACCCGGGCACGTCCGTCCCGAACCACGACGGCACGAAAACGACAGGCCGCCTCACACCGACCGCAGCCTGTGCAGGCACCCGGATCGATTTCCGCGCGAAGGCCGCTTTCGAAGGGCTCCTCCTCAAGAATTTCCGGAGCGAGGAGCAGCTCCAGGTTCGGCGCGTCCACGTCGGCGTCGCAAAATACCTTCGCCTCCGGAAGGACGGCGCCAAGAGAGGCGGTGATGCAGGTCTTGCCCGCGCCGCCCTTGCCGCTCAGAACCACAATCTCCCGCAAGACACTCATCGGGAACGCTCCTTCAGCTCGGCCCAGAGAGCATCCATGGCACTCCGCCAGGCCTCGTCCACAAGGTAGGGAGGAATTCCCGAGGCATAGGCTTCCGCAATAGCGCGGGAAAAGGGGAAACGCGCCACTACGGGAATGTTTCGCCTTCGGCAGAGTTCCTCTGCGCCGCCGTCCCCGAGGTCGCTCCGGTTGAGCACCACCATGGCGGGTTTTTGCAGCGCTTCCGCAACGTCCAGTGCAAGAGAGAGGTCCGCCGCGCCGAAGGGCGTGCACTCCGTGACGAAAAGCGCCTCCGAACACAAACGCAGGGCCGCCACGAGCGAACAGGACGTTCCGGGAGGACAGTCCACCACCAGATCACGTCCTTCACCAACCGCCACGGCGAGCAGTTCCTCCAGAACGGGGACAGGATCGGCCTGCCCCACTGAAAGGCGCCCTTCCAGAACATCCCTGCCCCGTCCGCGCCCTCTCGTCATCCACCCCACGGGAACGCCTTCCTCGAAAATCGCCCCTTTAGGACAGACGAGCGCGCAGGCGCCACACCCGTGACAGAGATCGTTCACCCGGGCGGGGCCTTTGCCGAAGACCAGCATGGCGGAAAAACGACACGCATCGGCACAGGCGCCACACCCGTCGCAGCGATCCGGATCGACCTGGGGACGGGGAATACGGACGGGAGCGCTCTCCCACTTCTCCCAGTCCAGAAGACCGCCGAGGTTGGGGCACTCCACGTCCGCATCCACTGCCAGAACCCGATCCTCCGCAGCGAGGATCAACGACGCGGCGACACAGCTCTTGCCTGTTCCACCCTTGCCGCTGGCGACGGCGAGACGAAAGGGCACCTTCCGCCGCTCCTCAGGAAGCGTGATGGGAATGGTCTCCACAGGTGCCACTGCCGCTGCAAAAACTTTCCGTTCCGGAAAGCCTTCCCGAGAGATAGCTCTCGAGCACCCGCTCCACATTCCCCGAAGCGCCCACGATCACCCGGATGCCGCTCGCCTCGAAAAGCCGGCGCGCCTGCTCCCCCATACCTCCCGCGACAACACAGGTCGCTCCGAGATCCGCAAGCCACTTGGGCAGGGCACCCGGCACATGCCCGGGATTGGGGTGCTCCTCCCGGGAAAGAACGCGACCATCCTCGATGGTCACCACCAGAAAAACCGGGGCATGTCCGAAATGAGCCGACACCAGTCCCCCCTCAGTTGCGAAAGCCACCTTCGACGCCATCGTCACGATTATTCCTCCGTTTTCCCGTAACTCGCCATACGGCTCCGCACCTGGTTCAAGCGTTGCTCCAGGTAGTCCGCCTCCTGCTCCAAGGCGTTTCGTTCCGCCTCGGAAGAAGGCACCCACTGGGACAGCGGCATGCCGCCACTCCAACCGCCTCGGGCCTGAAACGCCCCTCCTCTGCAGAACCCCCTTCGCGCTCCACCACGGCAGGGTCCAAACCCCCGCCCCGTAGCCGGCCCCATTCCGCGTGGACCCGTTCCGTTGCGTCCCGGCATGGTTGCACTCCTCCTTTTTGATATTGAACATCTATATCAATAATAGAGCGAGTGTCAGGATTCGTCAAGAGCTTTCCGCGCATTTTTTGATGCCCAACAGGGGAAAATATCCCGCCGAGAATCAAAGACGCGGAAAGGCTCCCCAAGAGTCTCGGGAGCCTTTCCGTCCTTCTTGTGTCCGTCTCTCTTCAGGCGAGCTGCAGTATCTCCCGAAAGGTCGTCGCCAGAGCATCGAGAGAATCTCCCTGAGCGAGATCGACGTACTCTTCCAGCCGCCCCTTGTCCCCCAGGCGGGAAATGAAAGGATCCCAGGGAAGACGCCCGAGAACGGGAACGTTCCATTTTTCTGCAAACGCGTCGAGGTGGCTGGGGCCGAAGAGTTCAATGCGCTCCTTGCACTTCGGACATTCCGCGAAGGAGAGGTTCTCCACCAGACCGAGAAGCGGCACGTGCAGCATTTTCGTCATGTGCATGGCCTTCTCCACGACCATGAGAGAAAGTTCCTGAGGTGAGGTCACCACGAGCATGCCATCCAGCGGAAGACTCTGCATGACCGTAAGGGGCGAATCGGACGTCCCGGGAGGAAGATCCACGAGAAGGACATCCAGCTCGCCCCAGAAAACGTCCTCCCAGAACTGGCGCACGAGATTTCCCACCAGAGGACCGCGCCACACCACAGGTTTCGCGGGATCCTCCAGGAGGAGGTTCACCGACATGACGCAAATGCCAAGCTCCGGCGACCGGGGAGGAACCATGCCCAGCGGTGAACCTTCCGGAAGAGCCCGTATCCCGAGGAGTTTCGGAATGGAGGGGCCGGTGACGTCCGCGTCGAGAATCCCCACCTTCTTCCCCTCTTTCGCCAGCGCCACGGCAAGGAGTGCCGTGACGGAACTCTTGCCCACGCCTCCCTTGCCGCTCCCCACGGCGACGAGCCGGCGCACCGAGCCCTTTTCCTTCTTCGGGGGCAGAGAACAGGTCTCGGGTGTTTCGCTGCAGGTCGCCGCCTCAGGGCAACCGGAACAGGACGATGCAACAGAATCGGACATGAAAGAAGAACCTCCTCGATGTGTGATGTCTACAACGGCATCTCCCGCAATTCTCCCGCGAGAAACGCCCGGACGGCTCTCTCGGCGCTCCACGCGTCGCCGAAAAGCCCCCAGGCACGCATACCCGCCGCCGCGAGTGCGGCCCCGGCCTTCGGGCCGACCTGGGGCAGGAGCACGTCGGTCACTCCCCGCTCGGCGAGCTTCCGTACCATGGTGCCTCCGGCGCCCGAATCGGCTCCTCCTTCGCCGACAAGGGCTTCGGAAAAGACCCCCTCGTCGGAGAAAAGCAACACGAAGGGAGCGCGCGCAAACCGGGAAGAAACGTCGCTCGATGCATGGGCTTCCTCTGCGGAAACGGCGATCATGAGACATCCTCCTTTTGATAATGACAATCTCTATCATTTACTACAGAGACTACCCCTTTCCCCGAAATGCGTCAAGCCCTTCCAAAGAGCGATAGTGCTCTGACGCGGAGCACTCCGGGCAGCTCCCGCTCCCTCCACGACGCAGCGCCCTCCGGAGTGTTCTCGGAGGGCGCTGCGTCGTGGAGAAAGATCCCTTTATGCAAACTCGCCCCTGAAACGCCTTCGCCGGCAGAAAGGGCGCATCGGCCCGGCACGATCACAAAAAGCGGGGCCGGGCGACGCGTCTTCCTCACGTCGTCCGGCTCGCCGGCATTCCTCGCAGATTCCGGCGAGCTGCACACTTTGCGGGACAAGGGAGAATCCCTTTTCGGCGACCCATTCCTCCAGGACTTTCTCCTTCGCGTCCTCCTGCTCCAGTCGTGTCACGGCACCGCAGACACGGCACCGCACATGAACATGTACCCCCTTCTCGGAGAGGACGAAGCGGGAGAACCCCTCCCCCAGGTTCGTCTGATGCAGAATGTCCATTTCCTCCAGGATCAGGAGCGTGCGGTACACCGTCGCGAAACCGACGGAAGCATCCTTCTCGTGAACCTTCGCGGCGAGATCCCGGACACTCACCGAGGCCTCGGCGTTTTCAAGAAGCGTCTCGATGATGATGCGGCGCTGTTCGGTGAGGCGGCACCCACGCTCCCGGAGCAGTTGAAGGTACGCTTCCGCCCTCTCGCGGACCATGTCGTCCGTCATGGCCGTACCTTCTCCGCATGGGACCTTTCGTGAGCGAGAAGCCACTCCTTGCGCCAGAGTCCACCACCGTACCCGACGAGCCGACCGTCCTTGCCGATCACCCGATGACAGGGGACGAGAATGCCCACGGGATTGCGATTGTTCGCCCCTCCGACGGCCCGGAGTGCCCGCTCGTTTCCCACGGCCCGGGCCACGTCCTGGTATGAAAAAGTCTCTCCGTAGGGAATGCCCCGCAGAACGTCCCAGACGCGACGTTGAAAAGGTGTACCCGCCAGGCACAGCGGAACCGAAAAGGTCCGTCTCGTTCCGTCGAAGTATTCGTCGAGTTCCTGCGCACAACGTTCCAGGCAGGCGAGAAGCTCCCTTTTCCGCAACGGGGAATCCCCGCACCTCTCCATACCGTCCCAGGTGACACCTTGCTTTTCCGGCACGTTCTCCGGAGGATTTCCGGAAAATCCGAGAAAGATCACCTCCTCGGCACATCCCCGTATCTCAAGCACCCCCACAGGAGACGCGTAGAGCAGTTTCGCCACATGTCCGTTCCCGCACATGACCTCCGAAGGCATCGTCGCAACGCGCTTTCCGCGTGCAGTCTCCTTCATGGCCTCGTCACCTCCTCGGTTCGTTTCCGTCGCAGCGACGATTTCCGCGAGTCCTCGCGCTTTCCGCTCACCGCCCCCACCTCCGGCGCATCCCGAAACCTCTCCGTTTCCGGGATGGCGCTTCGGGCGACGCGGACGCTTCACGGGCGGCGCGCTGCCATTCCTCCATCTGCAGATCGTCCTCCATGCCGAGATCGTCCACACCGGCAAGGTTCTCCACATGGTGACGGATCTCGTGCCAGGCGGTCTCCCGCAGTTCCGCCTCCCACACCTCGGGCGGTTCGCCCGCGAGCATCTCCCGAAAAGAACCGTAGTAGAAAACGACACGGCTTCCGAGGGATCCCTCGGACACATAGTGAGCCAACACAAGATACCCCTGGTCGGTCATTCTCTGGGGCACGACGAGAAAGCCTCCCGAGAGCCCCCGACAAAGCACCGGGGGAATTTCATCCACCACGCGATGGGCCATCTCCGTGAACGCGTCGAGTGTCACGGTCCTCCCCCCCTCCGAAACGGCGCGGTATCGTGAAACATCACACGAGCGGGCCGCTCTAGCTCCTCGTTTCCTCGCATCTTTTCTTTAGGATAGGGCATCCGGGAGCGAACGAAAAGAGGGAAGCACCCCTGCGTTCGTCTCCGAAAAGCACACAACGGGACGTGCGAAGGCGTAGCCCGCATTGAAACACGAGCTTTTCCAGCGTACTATGGGAGCTTGGAGGCTCTACGAAGCGGAAAAGGGTACGAACCGGAGGTTGCCCGACTCTCGCCGGAACATTCCGAAACCGCCCGGAGACGGGAAAATTTTTTCGTTCTTTACAACTCGAAAATCTCGAAGAAGAAGGTGGCCGTCAATGAAGAGACTCGTCGTGTCGCTCTGCACGCTTCTCTGCTGCTGCGGAGCCGTCCGCGAAGCCGAGGCGCTTCGCATGTCCGTTCTCTTTCCCTCCGAGAGCGGTCGGATACTGGCTCCCACCCGGGACTTCACCGTTGTCTGTTCTCTGGACAGAGAGGGGAAAACACCGGAGGAACAACCCTTCAACGTCCGTTTCGAACTCTACCGAGAAGGCAACCCCTCGCCGGTGCGCACCGTGACCAGCGCCGTGGACGCCTCGGGGCTCACGCCGGCAGCGGCGATCCTCACGGAGTACGAAAACGGCCGGACTCCCTACACCACCGCGGACATCCTGGCAGCGCCCCTTCCCGATCTGGTGTACGACCCGGCCCGGCCCGGGAGCATCTACGACCCGGCGATTCGGGCAGTGGTGCAGGAGACCTACTGCGCCGCAGTCATCCAGGGAGGACGAACGAAGGATTTCGACAGCACCTACGCCATTGCCTACACGACGGACCTTGAGGAAGGGAACTACACCCTCACGCTCTCCGCCGTGGGAAACGCGGGAGTGCCGCTCGCCTCCGTGAGCATTCCTCTGGTCTTCGGTTCCGTGCCGGACAAGATCCTCGCCCGATTCAGTCCGAAGAGCCACATGGACAAAGTGACCGCCTTCGCCGCCGCAGAGGGTTCTCACCTCTACCTCGACCCCTTTCCGGGCTACTGGAGCGCCTCGGACCTCCCCGGAGGCGGTTCGCTCTTCTACGAGATCGTACGCCGCTGGCGTCCCAACGATACCCTGGAATACCTGAGCGGAAAAGTCCGGGCCATTCTCTACAACATCCACGCCACAAGCACCAGCCAGGTCGTGGAAATCGGCGGCATGGCCCATGCCCTCCGGCTCCGGGCACCGTCGCTGCTCTGTCACCACTACGACATCGGCGATCCCGCCGTGAGCTACGACGTGGGAGACGGAACCGTCGCCATCCGTCAGGGAACCATCGTCCCCTTCAACACCGACGACCGCCTCGTCCTCACCCGGGCGGAGATCCGGGGAAACGGCATCTCGAACGTGCCCGCCGCGGACTATGTCTGCTCCCCCGATCTGGCGGACAAGCAGGTGGACTGGAACGTCGCCGACGGCGTGGAGGCCAAGCCCGGTCAGCTCGTGAGCCTCTTCGGCGTCGTCGTGCCCATTCAGCCCGCTCTCTCCGACGTGGTGGTCTCCTCCGACGGAACCTACACCGTGAACAACCGCATCAATACGGTACGCTACGCGCTCTTCGAGGAAGGGCAGGAGGTCGTTTCCTTCGACCGCATGGTGGAGCTGACCCGTTTCGGCGTCGACAACCGGCCGTCCCTCTACGAATTCCGCCATGACATTCCCCTGTCCGGGGACATCGACACCCGCACCATCACGGTGCGTCTTTCCGCCTTCGACAGCCACGGAAATGCCGTGGGAGGCACGGAGGAGGAGTTCCTCCTCACCGTGCGCTCCTCCGGAGGCGGTGGAAGCAGCGGCGGCGGCGGTTGCAACACCGGCGCCATGCCCTTTGCCCTGCCGCTCCTCCTGCCCGGGGCGTTTCTCCTCCGCCGGCGGCGTGGAAAGCGCGTGCGCACACAGTATCCGAAAGGATGACCGTTGACGGAGGAGACCGATACATGCGCCCCTGACGGGGAGCACTCTTCGGCCTTCTTTCCCGAGATCCCGGGGGCAGCCACGTCGGGACAGCGCACACCCTTTCGGGATACGCCGCATTCCTTCATGGCGCGGGGACAAAGAGCGTTCGAACACCTCTGCGACGGGAGCGGTGCAAGAACAGCACGCCGGATATCCGAAGAACGCGAGAACGAGAAGGAGGGGGCGAAAGTGGCCGCCCCCTCCTTCTCGTTCTCGCGTTCCCATCATCGTCTTCCGCGTCACGTCCCTCTGCCGCACCCCATCGTCCGGACATCCTTCCGACGAGTTTCTCCGTTCTTTTGCGGCGCTCGATCCACGGCGTCATCGTTCGGTGCCGCTTTTTTCAAGGACGACACCTCCGCATGCGATCGATGCCTCCGGGGCGTTGTCACTCGGAGCATCATTCCACCTTCACTTCTACGCCGCCCCGTTCTTCGCATGTTCCGGAGAGCCCAGCCGTTGAAAGGAACGTGACCGCGGCACTCCTCTAGATTCCAGCCTGAGCTTTCACCTGCGCAACCCAAGCTCGTATTCTCGCTTCCGTTTCGTCGGGCTGGTTGTTCTCGTCCAGGGCCAATCCGACGAACTTTCCGTCCTTCACGGCCTTTGAGCCGGAATGCTCGTATCCCTCCGTGGGCCATTCCCCGACGAATTCGGCCCCGGAGTTCTTCAGTGCCTCGTAGAGAAGGCCCAGGGCATCCACAAACGTATCGGGATAGCAGCTTTGATCGCCCGTGCCGAACAGGGCCACCTTCTTGCCTTTCAGATCGAGCTTTTCCAGATCCTTGACGACCGATACCCAGTCGTCCTGAAGCTCTCCGTACCCCCACGTGGAGGCACCGAGGATGAGGAGATCATACTCCTTCGCCTCTTCAAGCGCCTTCGCGCTCACCGCCTTGAGCTCCGCCTCCCCGAAGGCACTTCCGATCTTTCCTGCCGCGAACTCCGTGTTTCCCGTGGTTGATCCGAATATCACGACTGTCTTCGCCATGGCGGCCTCCTTCATGCATTCTTTCCGAAAATCCCGCGGATCCGGCAACGATCGACCGAGAACTGCGATGAGACACGAAACGCTACATGTTCGTCACCTCCTTTGCCTGTCCTCCTCCGGCGGCTCGGTCCCGGCGGACAAAAGTGCCGTTTCGGAGGACGTGAAAACGCAGAGAGGACCTCCTCATTCTCGAAAGAGAGACCTTTATTTTTAAAATTTTTATTGACTGACAACCCCTTATTTTGTACCCTCAGACCATGCTCAAGGGTCATTCAAAAAAGGAGGCGTTCACCTTGGCTCATCAGATCAGCGAGAACTGTGTCCTCTGCGACGCGTGTCGTCCTCAGTGTCCCCGAAACGCGATCTCCATCGCGGAACACGGGAAGAGTTACGTCATCGACCGGAACCTTTGCAACGACTGCACCAATCTTTCCGCTGTCCGCTGTGTTCCCCATTGCCCCGTGGGCGCCATCTCCAAGGCGTAAGCGTCAGGTCGCAACACGCACCATCGACGGAGCGGGCCGAAAGGCCCGTTCCGTCGTCTTTCGGCCGGCATCGCCCAGAAAGGCGACCGCCCGCTCTCGGGCAAGGGCGTAACGGCGGCTGCGCCGCAACGACGGACCGGGGTCTCCGAAGATCCTCCAGCCGCATCCGCCTGCCCCCGGAAGGGAGACCAGGCCCATAAACCCGAGGACGTCCTTGACGGGATAGCCGAGCGCCAATCCGACCTCGTGGGGAATCCGCCCGCTCTGCTGCCAGCGCCGTCCCACTTCGGCGAGAAAGGCCTCTCCGTCGAGGTTCCCGGCGTAGCCGATTTTCTCGAAGACCCACGGAGGCGTCTCGGAAAGCGCCTTTCGCACAGCCGCCGGGGCGTAGATGACAACCCGGGCGCAACACTCCTCCCGGGTCAACTCCGCGAAAGAACATCCCCAGGCGTGCGCGAGCGCTTGGGCCCGGTCGATCTGCCTCCGGAGTTCCCATCGGCACGGACCGACTCCAAGGGTGAGCAGCTCCCCCGCCTTTCCTGCGAAAAGAACACCCGCCACCTGAAGAAACAGCCACTTCTCAAAGGAACACCTGTCCTCAGGCAGCGTCTCCATCCGAGCCTTCCATGCCTCCCATGTCGCACCCATTTACCACAACCTCCGTCCGTCTCTCCTTTTCTTCCGGGCAGCGCCCCTCTTCGGGGCACACCTCACCGACAACCGTAACGGCAATCGTCTTCGCCATGACGTGAGCGAGAACCACGGTCCTTTCATCGATGCCGAGCGTGAGCGGCCCGTTGAAAGGTGCCCTTTCCAGGACCGAGAGAACCGCCCCGGGAACAACGCCGAGTTTCCTCAGATAGCACAGATGATCCCGGTCACGGTCGCTCACCTGGCGCACGAGCACTCGCTCTCCCGCCAAAGCGTCGGAGAGCCATCCATACTCGGGATCCGCCATGTGTCCCGCTCCCGTGGGAATGGGGTGGCCGTGGGGATCCGTTTCGGGATATCCCAGTGCCGCGTCGAGAGCATCGAGCAGTCGGTCGGAAACGACGTGCTCCAGCCGGTGTGCTTCTTCGTCCACCTCGTCGATGGAGAGATGGAGCATCTCCACGAGAAACGTCTCCAGCAGGCGGTGCCGTCGCAGTACCCGAAGCGCGAGACATCGCCCCTCCTCAGTGAGGGTCACGCCCCTGCGCCACGCGTGGTTCACGTACCCATCCTCAGCCAACCGGATGATCTTCGCCGATACGGTGGGCATGCTCACGCCGAGCCGCGCGGCGATCTCCTTCGTGTGGGCGTGGGGCGCCCGCCGGGTTAAACGATAGATTTCAGCAAGCAGATTTTCTGTGGATTCCGTGATCATGAACTCTCCCTCCAGAATGTTTCTCCGAAGCGGATTTTTCCGCCATGCGACGTGTTTTACGGAAGCGTGCCGGATTGTTTGACATATCTAACTCAATGGAGTCTATGTCAGAACATGGGCTGCGTCAAGGGGGAAAACACCACCGTACATCTCTTTGCCCCGGCCTGGACCATCCCGAACCGGATTTTCAACGACCGGCTGGAATTCAAGGGGTGGGAGAACAGGGCGCTCGGTTCCTGTTGGACGGTCCAGGCCCGTCGGACAAGACCGACTTCAAGCGCCTTCTCATCAAACGCTACGACCGCAGCCTCACATGAGTCGCCCAAGTCCAAAGCCTCTTCCGCCGCCGCGCCCTCCCCTTTCGCAACCCTGTCCGGACCCGCCGCTTTCTTCGCGTCTTGCAGGTTCAAGAAACACTCGCTCCTCATCATCCACAGAGAATGACAGATGACATTATCCCTGTCCCGTTTCAGGGATGACATTTTCCCTGTCCCGTCACACACCGTCACATTCAGGGATTGACATTCCGCATTCTCCGTGATAGAGTGCCACAAAACGATTTCCGGGAGGATTTTCCGTGAACGTACAGACTCTTCTTCGAAACTGGTGGTGGCGGGCTTAACAGCCTGCCGCCCGAGCCGATAAAGCGAACGCCATAGCGCCGATCACCCAAGGGTGATCCGAAGCGTTCGAAAAGGCCGTGGAGGCAGGTCCCTTTTCAGGGATCTTCTTCGCGGCCTTTTCTGTTTGCACTGCAAAACGGAGGGAAGACGCCGCGAGGATGTCTTCCCTCCGTTTGTATTTTGGATCGGCAGAATTCCGAGCGGACATTTCCCCGAGGGGGATGCGAGAACAGCAGAGCAGAGAAGGGGTGCGGAGGCGGAACGCCCGCATCCCGGAGATTTCGAAAGGAGAGAGCTGACATGAGGCAATCCAGAACCGCGACGCCTTTCCCCGATGGAAAGGAGTCGTTTTTCCGGGCGGAGGGTGCGTTGCAGCGGACGGAAGAAGGGGGGGCGGGAGCAGGCGCGGAGGAGTATTGCGCTCTCGCCGGAGAGTATTCCCTGATCCCCCTCGCCCTCCGGCTCCCCCTCGGAGAAATGTCCCCGGAGAATGTGTACGAGAGACTCCGAACTCTGGACAGTAGCGTTTTTCTCCTCGAAGGGGACGGACGCGACCTCCATGGCGGGCGCTACGCTCTTCTCGGCGCGGCGCCGCTGCGGATCTTCCGGGCCGTTCCGGAAGGCGTGGCCGAAACCGACGCGGAGGGGCGGGAATCCCTGCTTCCCGGAGCGGACCTCCTGGAGACGCTACGCTCCTTTCTGGCAGGCGTGCGTCTCTACGACGACGGAACGCTGCCCCCCTTCTGCGGCGGCGTGGTGGGCTTCTTCGGCTACGAGATGGCGGAACTCTGGGAAGACCTCTTTCACGACCAACCCGGGAAAAGGCTGCCCTCTCCGGACCATCCCGCGTCGGTCCTCTTTGTGCCCGGGATCGTGGCGGTGACGGACGCGGTGGAGCATTCCCTCACGCTTCTCGTCCTGACGGAGCCTCCCGAACCGCGGGGAGAAAACGCCGCGGAGGATGTGGCGCGTTTTCGGCGGAGCTACGAAAATGCCCGCCACCGCCTCGCCGCTCTCGAAAAACTGTTTGCCGCCCCCGAGCCCGCACCGTCGGCGCACGGGGCACCTTGCGGAAAAACCGGCCCGGTACGCCTGGTCCCTTCCGTTTCGAGGAAGCGTTTCGGAGAGATGGTGCAGGCCGCCAGAGAACACATCGCCCGGGGAGACGCCTACCAGATCGTGCTCTCCCATCGTTTCGAGTGTCCGGCTCCGGCGGACCCGCTGACGCTGTACGGGTCCCTCAAGGCGGCGAACCCGTCGCCCTATCTGTTCTGCATGGAATTCCCCGAGCTGGCCCTTGTGGGCTCCTCGCCGGAGATTCTTCTCCGCGTCCAGGGACACAAGGTGATCTCCCGTCCTCTCGCGGGAACGCGAAGGCGGGGCGCCACGCCTCGGGAGGACCGGGCGCTTGAGGCGGAACTCCGGAAGGACGAGAAGGAGCGGGCGGAACACGTGATGCTCGTGGATCTCGCCCGGAACGACCTGGCCCGGATCTGCCGTCCCGAAAGCGTGGTCGTGTCCGAGTATCTGGAGGTGGAGCGCTTCGCCCGGGTCATGCACCTCGTCTCCCAGGTGGAGGGCGTCCTCCGGGACGACCAGGACGCCCTCGACGCCCTTCGGGCGAGCTTTCCCGCGGGGACCGTCTCGGGAGCGCCCAAGATCCGCGCCATGGAGATCATCGCCGATCTGGAGGGGCTGTTCCGGGGCGTCTACGCCGGAGGCGTGGGATACGTGGATTTCCGGGGCAATCTGGACACCTGCATCGCCATCCGCACCTTCGTGATCAGGGAGAACATCCTTCGGCTCCAGGCCGGGGCGGGCATCGTGGCCGATTCGGATCCCGACGCGGAGTACGAGGAGACGCTGAACAAGGCACGGGCGCTACTCTGCGCCCTCGGCGACGCGGAGATCGTCGCCGCACCCCTGGAGACTGCCGCACAAGGAGGCGACCGGTCATGATTCTGCTCATCGACAATTACGATTCCTTCACGTACAACCTGGTGGCGTATCTTTCCGTCCTCGACGAGGTGAAGGTAGTCCGGAACGATCACATCACCGTCGAAGAGATCCGGCTCCTCGCCCCGGATCGAATCGTCCTCTCTCCCGGGCCGGGCGGCCCCGACGATTCGGGAATCTGCCCCCGCCTCGTGGCGGAACTCGCGGGCGAAATTCCCATTCTCGGAGTCTGTCTGGGGCATCAGTGCATCGGCGCCGTCTTCGGCGGCACGGTGTGCCGCGCCCCGATTCCCCGTCACGGCAAGATCTCCCTGGTCCACCACGACGGGAGCGCCCTCTTCCGGGGCGTCAAGACTCCATTCGAGGCGGGCCGTTATCACTCCCTTCTCGTGGAACAGGCGGGACTCCCCGAGGAACTCGAAATCTCCGCCTGGACCGACGCGGGAGAGGTCATGGGAATCCGGCACCGGGACCATCCGCTCTTCGGCGTGCAGTTCCACCCCGAATCGGTGCTCACCGAGGGAGGACGCACGCTGCTCCGGAACTTCTGCGCCCTCGGGGCCTCCAGACCCCGCACGACGCCGCCCGCGCCGCGACGGACCTGCGGGCGCGCCGCTCCTGCGTTGCAGAAAACCGCCACCGCCCTTCCTCCCTCTCCGAAAGGAGCTAAAAGACCCCGGCCGGAGGCAGCGCCGGGGACACCCCTGCCCGATGCGGTCCGTTTTCGGTACTGCCTCGAACAGGTCGTGCAGGGGCGTGACCTGAGCCCCGCCGACATGGAACACGCCATGGTCTGCATGCTGGAGAACGCCGTGCCGGACATCCAGGTGGCGGGCTTCCTCGCGGGACTCCGGGGCAAGGGAGAGACCGTCGCGGAGATCGCCGCCGCCGCAAGGGCGTTGCGAAACAAGGGACTCCGGGTGGACACGGGACGGAGAATCCTGGTGGACACCTGCGGTACCGGAGGAGACGGCACGGGGACCTTCAACATTTCCACCGCCGCGGCCTTCGTCGTGGCGGGGGGCGGCCTTCCCGTGGCAAAGCACGGGAACCGCTCCGTTTCGAGCACCTGTGGCAGCGCGGATGTGCTGGAAAAACTCGGCGTGACCTTTCCCGGCTCCCCCGAGGAGGTTCTGAGCTGCCTTGACGCGGCGGGAATGACCTTCCTCTTCGCTCCTCTCTTCCACGGCGCAATGAAGAACGTGGCGGCAGTGCGCAAGGGACTGGGCATGCGAACCCTCTTCAACCTTCTCGGCCCTCTCGCGAACCCTGCGGGAGCCACGCATCAGGTTCTTGGGGTCTACGCGCCCCACCTGGTCCGCCCCCTCGCGGAGGTCCTCGCCGATTTCGGCCTCCGGGGAGCACTGGTGGTGCACGGCGCAGACGGCCTGGACGAACTTTCTCTTACTGGGACCACTCACGTGGCGGAACTGCGAAAGGGGCGCATCGAGGAATACGACCTCACCCCGGAGGATCTCGGCCTCTCCCGCTGTTCCCTGGAGGAACTCCGGGGCGGCACCCCCGAGGAAAACGCACGCCTTCTTCTCGACGTGCTCCGGGGAACACCCGGCCCCAGGCGGGACGCGGTGCTCCTCAACGCAGCGGCGGCGTTCCTCCTGAACGATGACGACACCACTCCGGAGACCAGAGCCGACCGCTGGAAAAAGGCCCTCGAAAAGGGCGCGACAAGCATCGATTCCGGCGAGGCGAAGCGCGTCCTCGACCGGCTCGCCGCGGCCCTTCCCGTTGGAAAGGGCTCCTCCTCCGAGCCCCGGAGCGACGGAACCTCCGCACGGCAGTGGAGCCTCTCCGCCGCGTCCTCTCCGAAATCCACCGGGGAGAACGCCTTCAGAGACCCCTGTTTCATAGGCTCCGTGCCGGCGCAGGAGTGCGCGGCGCGGCCCGGCCTCTCCCGCAGGGCGGCGCTCTTTCCGGGAGTTTTCGCATGATCCTGGAGCGCATTCTCGCCACGAAACGCCGGGAGGTGGCGGCACTGCGGCAGCCCCGGAGATCCCTGGCGAAGGCCCTTGCCCGCCCCGGACTCTCGGTCGTCGCGGAAATCAAGAGAGCCTCCCCGAGCAAAGGCGTGATCCGGCACGACCTGGAACCGGAGGCGCTCCTCGCCGCCTACGAGGCGGGCGGCGCCGACGCGGTGTCCGTTCTCACCGACCGGGAGTATTTCTCCGGCGACGGCGAGATTCTCCGAGCACTCCGGGCACGCACGGAACTGCCGCTGCTGCGGAAGGACTTTCTCGTGGATCCCCTCCAGCTCTATGAGAGCCGCTTTCTCGGCGCCGACGCGGTCCTCCTCATCGCGGCAGCCCTGGAAGATCCAAGGGAGCTGCAGCACATGCTCTCCCTCGCGGCGGAACTCGGCATGGAGGCCCTGGTGGAAGTGCACACCCCGGAGGAGCTGCTCCGGGTGCTCGACACCGACGCGGCCATTCTGGGCATCAACAACCGGGATCTGAGAACGTTCTCGGTGGATCTTGCCGTCACGGAACGTCTTCTGGAGCTGCTCCGCTCCAGGGAGCCGGGGACGAAGCGCCTGGTGGTCGCTGAAAGCGGCGTGCGCTCTCCGGAGGATGCCCGCTTTCTGCACCGCTGCGGCGCCGACGCGGTGCTCGTGGGCGAAGCCCTGGTGCGTGCGACGGAACCGGAGCGGCTCCTCCGGGAGTTTGCCGAGGCGGGAACACCGTGACGCGCCGAGTCCGGATCAAGGTGTGCGGCCTCACCCGCCGGAAGGATGTGGAGCTTGCGGTGGAGCTCGGTGCGGACGCGGTGGGTTTCATCCTGGCGCCCTCACCCCGGAGGATCACGCCGGAGCAGGCGGCGCTCCTCGCGGCGGACCTTCCTCCCTTCGTGGAGTCCGTGGCGGTGGTGGTGAACCCGACGCGGGAGGAGACGGAGCGCATCGCCGCGAGCGGTCTGTTCACCCGGATTCAGTACTCCGGGGAGGAACCGCCCGAGCTGGTCGCCCGGTCACCGCTGAAGGCCGTCAAGGCCATCGGCGTGACGGATGCGGCGGATCCGGCCGCGGCGACGTGCTTTCCGGAGGCGACGATTCTCTTCGACGCACGCCGGGGAGAACGCACGGGCGGCACGGGAGAACGGTTCGACTGGGAGCTGCTCCGCAGGAGCGCCTTTTCGAGGCCCTTCATCCTTGCCGGAGGGCTCGGTCCGGAAAATCTCCGTGAGGCCCTCGACGCGCTCTCTCCCTGGGCGGTGGACCTGAACAGCCGGGTGGAGCGCGCTCCCGGCGAAAAGGATCCGGTTCTCCTGCGACGCTGTTTCGCCATCGTCGCAGCATGGAACGAAGAGTCGGCAACGGCGCCCCGGAGAGATCCGGGCGCGGCAATTCCCCGAAATTCCTCCGGCGGAATTCCCCGCCGGGAAGCCTCGCCCCGGAGGGGCGAATTCGACGAAAAGGAGTGCCTCTCATGACCCCGAACGCACACGGCTATTTCGGCCCCTTTGGAGGCCAATTCGTTCCCGAGACGCTCATTCCGGCCCTGAACGAGCTGGAGGCGGCCTTTGCCGCCGCAGCGAAGGATGAGACCTTTCAGAAAGAACTGCGGCTCCTCCTCGCCGACTTCGGCGGGCGCCCCACCCCGCTCTCTCCGGCGGAACGCCTGTCGGAGGCCCTCGGCGGCGTGCGCGTCTTCCTGAAACGGGAGGACTTGAACCACACGGGAGCCCACAAGATCAACAACGCCCTCGGCCAGGTTCTCCTCGCGTCCCGCATGGGCAAGCGGCGGATTCTCGCCGAGACCGGGGCGGGGCAGCACGGCGTGGCCACCGCCACCGCGGCGGCGCGGTTCGGCCTGGAGTGCGTGGTCTATATGGGCGAGGAGGACATGCTGCGCCAGGCGCCCAACGTGGCACGCATGCGTCTCCTCGGCGCTAAGGTCGAACCGGTCCTGTCGGGATCGCGGACGCTCAAGGACGCCATCAACGAGGCGCTCCGGGACTGGGTGACCAACGTGGAGGATTCTTTCTACGTCCTCGGTTCCGTCATGGGCCCCCATCCCTATCCCACCATGGTCCGGGAATTCCAGCGCGTCATCGGCGACGAAGCGCGCCGGCAATTCCTGGAGCGGGAAGGAACGCTTCCCGACCTGGTGGTGGCCTGCGTGGGAGGCGGCAGCAACGCCATGGGCATCTTCGCCGCCTTTCTCGACGATCCCTCGGTGGCCCTCGTGGGAGTGGAAGCCGCAGGACGAGGCGTGGACACGGGGCTGCACGCGGCGACCCTCACGGCGGGATCGCCGGGAATCCTCCACGGAGCCTACTCCTTCGTCCTCCAGGACGCGAACGGCCAGATTCTTCCCGCCCACTCCCTCTCGGCGGGACTCGACTATCCCGGCGTGGGACCGGAGCACAGCCGGCTCGCCGCCACGGGACGCGCCCGGTACGCCTCTGCCACGGACGACGAGGCGGTGGACGCCTTCGAGACGCTCTGCCGCCTCGAAGGAATCATTCCGGCCCTGGAGAGCTCCCACGCCCTCGCCTGGGTTCTCCGGGAGGCGTCGGCCCTTCCCGGAGGGAGCCGCGTACTCGTGAATCTCTCCGGGCGGGGCGACAAGGACATGGACACCATCCTGGCCTACATGAAGGAACGGGGAAAGAGCTGAGAACCTGCTTCCTGGCCCTCTTCCGCGCACGCCCCGGAGAGAATCGCGCCTTTCGGCGAAGGTGGGGCAGGCTCCCCTGATGATTTTTCCGCAGGGGAGAAGCGGCGGAGAGGCATAACGCAATCCGGGCGTACAGAAAAAACAGGTGACGGAGAGAACACTCCGAGGAGGTTACGGACATGAACGGATGCACGGCGATTTCTCAGGCATTTTCGGGCGGGAAGGCCCTTCTTTCCTACATCATGGCGGGGGATCCGGACCTGGAGACCACGAAAACAATTCTCCGCACGCTGGACAGAGCGGGGGCGGATCTCCTCGAGGTGGGAATTCCCTTTTCGGACCCCCTCGCGGACGGACCGGTGATCCAGGCGGCGGGCATCCGCGCCCTGGAGCAGCACGTCTCTCCGGCGTCGGTGCTGGAACTCCTCCGCTCGCTCAGAGAGGAGTTGCGGGCACCTCGCATTCTCATGAGCTACGCCAATCCCCTGCTCCGCTACGGTGAAGGTTTCGCCGCCGACGCCGCCGACGCGGGCGTGGCGGGCGTTCTCATTCCCGATCTGCCCTTCTCCGAGAGGGGGCGCTTCGCCGCCGCCCTCTCGCGTCAGGGGATCGCCCTTCTCGCCATGGTAGCCCCGAACTCTTCCGAGGAACGCCTTCGGGAAATCGGCGAAAACGCCGAGGGGTTTCTCTACTGCGTCTCCATTCTCGGCACCACGGGAAACAGCGGCAAGCTCGCCGCCACGGTGACGACCGGAGCGACCGGGTCGGGGGGGCTGGAGGACTATCTCCGAAGGGTCCGCCGCTTCACGAAAATTCCCGCTGTGGTCGGCTTCGGCATCGATGGCCCGGAGCAGGCCCGCCGTATCGCTCCCCACGCGGACGGCGTCGTGGTGGGAAGCGCTCTGGTGCGCCTCGTGGAACGCTTCGGAAACGACAGACCGGCGCTCGTCGCGGCACTCGAGGAATTCGTCCGCTCCGTGAAGAGCGCCATGGCCGGAGCGGCGCCTCACGGAGCGGGAGCGTAGACTCTTACAGGTCCTCCACACTCCGGAAGGGATAGGAACCGAGGACGCGGAAGAAGGTGCAGTGCTCCGCCATGGCGGCGAGCACCTTCTTCACCGTCTCCTCCTCCTCGTGTCCCTCGAAATCGACGAAGAAGAGATACTCGAAGGGATTGCCCGCCAGCGGGCGCGACTGGATGTGGGTGAGATTCCGCAGCGTGGTGTAGAGAGGTTCGAGAGCGGCGAAAAGCGTTCCCGGACGATGGGCCACGTTGAAGAGCACGGAGGTTTTGTTCTTCGGCCCCGAACGTACCGGCCCCTTTCCCACGACCCAGAAACGGGTGGAGTTCCCCGGCTGGTCCTGGATATGCTCGGCGAGAACGGGCAGCTCGTGGTGCACTGCGGCTCCCCGGGAGCAGACGGCCGCGGCATGCCGCAGGCCCTTCACCGATGCGGCGGCGCCGCTGGTGCTGTCCGCGGCGACCAGGACCGCGCCGGGAAGGTTCGTCCGGAGCCAGACGCGGCACTGGGCAAGCGCCTGGGGATGGGAGCGCACCTCCGTCACGTCCGCCAGGGACGCCGCTTCCGAGACGAGAAAGTGTCGGATGGGCAGCGAGAGTTCGCTCTGTACCCGAAGGTCCTTCGAAGCTCCCGCAAAGGCATCCAGCGTGAAAAGCACCGCCCCCTCGATGGTGTTTTCGATGGGAACCACTCCGAGATCGGCTCCGCCGTTGTCGAGGGTCCTGAAGATGTCCGGAATCGACCCCTGGTACCGCAGCGTCACCGCCGACCCCAGGGCCGTCCGGGCGGCATCCTCCGAGAAGGAACCCTGGGGCCCGAGCACCGCGACCTGCAGCGGGCTCTGTACCCCCCGACACAGGGAGAGCACCTCCCGGTAGATCGCCCCCAGAGAGGCCGCAAGTGCCCTGTCCGGTTCGGCATCTCCGGAGCAGGCATGTTCCCGTACCCGTTCCAGCACCTCCGCCTCCCGGGCGGGATCGTACACCGGCCCATCCCCCTTGGCGAGGCCGATCCGCCTTGCCGCCCCGACCCGTTCCCGAAGAAGCGCCACGATCTCTCCGTCGAT
>NZ_JARKPW010000126.1:0-9553 GCF_029975095.1 Aminiphilus sp. | reverse complement strand
AGACCAGGGCGACCTGTATTCCACCTATACCGCGCAGCTCCTCTATTTCTGCCCGGAGACGCTTGAGCTGGAGGCGTTCTTCCGGAAACCCTCCGTTGCCGCTCCGTTGCCGGACAAGCCGACCTTCCAGGCCGTGCCCGTCAACTTCTGACCTTTTCCCGAGAGGGACGTGGGGCATTCGGGCTGATCCGGCGCAGTCGCTCCGGAGGTTCGGGAAAAATCCGCCGGCATCCTCCGGATCGCGTGCAAGATGGTGTGCACAGAGGTCCTTCTGAGGCGGAGGGTGTCGATGTGAACGAACGAAGCGGGATCAGCCTCCAAAAGATGTCCACCGGGGCGTTTTTCGGAGCGACGCGGCAGTTTCTTCGGGAGTGTGCGACTTCAGGGGAAGGACTTCCGGAACGTGAGCCGGGAGGTGGCGGGACGATGCGTGCGGCTTTTGCAACGGAAGGCCGGAACGTATCTCGGACGGTTCACCCGGATGGGCTCTGGTGCGGTTGAAGTACCCCTCCATGCAGCGTCAAGAGGTGCAGCGGGGGAAAGCGGGGAAAAGAGGAAGAAAAAACGGTCCGGCAAAGAGGGGAGGCGGGAACGTGGATCCGAAACGGAAGCAGAAACAGATGAAATTCTCCATGGGGTATATGCTGATAGCCCTGCTGGTCGTCTGGCTTTTCAACGACCTGATCTTCCGCCCTCTCTTCATCAGCGAGACCGAAGTGACCTACAGCGATTTCCTGAGAGATCTCGAAGCGGGCAAGGTGGAGCACGTCTCCATCGGAGGTGACAGAATTCTCTTCAATCTCAGAAACGAGAGCACCGGCAAGACGGGACTCCGGAACGCGGTACGCGTGGACGACCCGCAGATCGTAGAGCGGCTCCTTAAGGCGAAAGTGCCCTTCGAAGCCCAAAGTCAGGCAAAGGGACTCGTGGAGGCCCTTCTCGGCTGGGTGCTGCCCTTTCTGCCGCTTCTCGTGATCTGGTACTTCTTCTACAAGCGAATGTCCGACGGCGGTGCGGGGGTCATGTCCATCGGCAAGAGCAAGGCCCAGGAGATTCACGGAGAGCTGACGGGCATCAAGTTCTCCAACGTGGGCGGTGTGGGTGAGGCGGAGGTGGAGCTGCGGGAGATCATCGACTATCTCAAGGAACCCTCCCGGTTCAACCGCCTGGGGGCCAAGCTGCCCAAGGGCGTCCTGCTCGTGGGGCCCCCCGGAACGGGAAAGACGCTCCTCGCCAAGGCCACGGCGGGAGAGGCGGGAGTTCCCTTCTTCTTCCTCACCGGATCAAGCTTCGTGGAGATGTTCGTCGGCGTCGGGGCCGCACGGGTGCGGGATCTCTTCGAGCAGGCCAAGCGCAAGGCTCCCTGCATCATCTTCATCGACGAGATCGACGCCATCGGCCAGGCCCGTTCCTCCGTCGCCGCCGTGGGCGGCAACAGCGAGCGGGAGAACACGCTGAACCAGCTCCTCGCGGAGATGGACGGTTTCGCTCCCAACACGGGGGTGGTCATCATGGCCGCTACGAATCGCCCGGAAATCCTGGACCAGGCACTGCTCAGGCCGGGGCGGTTCGACCGGCAGGTGCAGGTGGTGCTTCCTTCCGAGTCGGGACGCCTTGAGATTCTCCGCATCCACACCCGGGAAATGCCTCTGGACCGGGACGTCAGCCTGGAACGGCTCGCCAAGGTCACTCCGGGCTTCTCCGGAGCCGACCTGGCGAACATCGCCAACGAGGCGTCCCTTCTCGCGGTGCGCCGCAAGGGAGAGAGCGTCACCATGGCCGATTTCGACCTCGCCATCGAGCGCGTCGTGGCAGGGCTCCAGCGCAAGACCCCCCTCTCGGGGGAGGTGCGGCGCAAGGTGGCCTACCACGAGGCGGGGCACGCCCTCGCCGCCTATTACCTTCCCCCCACCGCTCCGGTGCACAAGGTGAGCATCATCCCCACCGCGAAGGGCGCACTGGGATACACCATGCAGATGCCCGAGGAGGACCAGTACCTCATCGGCGAGGAGGAACTTCGCTCCCGCATGGCAGTCATGCTCGGGGGGCGTGCGGCGGAGCTTCTGGTCTTCGGCGAGGCCACCACGGGCGCCGCGAATGACCTGGAGCGGGTCACCGAGGTGGCGCGGCGGATGGTCACGGAGTTCGGCATGTCCTCCCGGCTGGGGCCGGTGCGCTATGCCGCGCCGGCGGGCATGTACCTTCAGGGCATGGCGGGGGGACGAAACGACCTGAGCCCCGAGACCATCGCCTGCATCGACGAAGAGATCCGGCAGCTCGTCAAGGAATCCCAGGAGAGGACCCTCGACATTCTCCGGGAACACGAGACGGCGCTCCACGAGGTGTCCCGAATCCTCCAGGAAGAGGAGATCATCAGCGGCGAGCGGATCCGGCGGATCGCCGAGGAGTGCGATCGGAACGGGGTGTCCGCTCCCGGAGACGAGGACGGAAACGACGCGGGAGGAACGGCATGAGGGCACATACGGAATATCTCTGGTTTTCGACGAAAGAACGTCGGGAGATTCTTCGCATCACCAGGGATGTGGAGAGCGTGGTGGAGCGGAGCGGCATCAGGGAGGGAATGGTCCTGGTCTCGGCCATGCACATCACGGCGGCGATCCTCGTGAACGACGACGAGCCAGGACTCCACGAGGACATCTGGGAGTGGCTCGAAACGCTCGCCCCGGCCCGTCGGGACTACCGCCACCACAGAACCGGCGAGGACAACGGGGACGCCCATCTGAAGCGCATTCTCGTGCATCACCAGGCGCTCGTCCCCATCACCGAGGGACGGCTCGACCTCGGTCCCTGGGAGAGCCTCTTCTATCTCGAGTGCGACGGGCAAAGGAAGAAGCGGGTGATCGTGAAAGTTATGGGCATCTAGGCAATCGCGGGGAATCTCTGAAGCAAGCTGGGCAGAATCGGCCTTAACGCGATGCGATCGCGTGCAAGAAAGAGGAAAATCCTTTTCATCGGAGCTTGCCTGGGAATCTCTGAAAAAATATCACGTCGATCTCGGAAAAACGCGGGTGCGACCTGCGATCGAGAGAGGGCGATTCCTACTTGCTCAGGGCTTCTCTGGGGAAGCTCTGAATAAAGAGCTTTCGCTTTCTCGTGGCTCGGATCGCATCAGGCCTTGCGATGCACTCTGCGGGGCTGACGTAGCCTTCTTCAAGAGGCTCCCTAGGTTTTTCTCTTGCGTTCGTGTTTTTCCGTTCTCTCGGTCTTCTTCGCTGAGGTCTGTCGCCTGCGCGAGGTCGCCACAGGCAAACATCCTGTCACGGACGGAGGGTGCTGTGTTTCCCTTTGCCCGTGGCTGTGTAGGTGTAGGTGTGACCGAAAGAAACGTTCCCCCTCCGGGAGAGGAGACATGTTCTGCGGTGTCTCGGGAGATTCCGGCGTCGTACGCCCCTGCCTCCGGAGAGCGGGGGGCGGATGGAAGCGTCGGAAAGACGACGATCCTCGGGAGGAGTCCTCATGTTCGATCTGGTCGTCAAGGGCGGCACGGTGGTCACGTCCCGGCACTGCTTCCGGGCCGATGTGGCGATGTGCGGCGAATCCATCGCCGCCGTCGGAGAGGGGTTGGAGGGACGGCGGGTTCTTGATGCGGAGGACCGACTCGTCCTTCCCGGCTGCATCGACGCCCACGTTCACCTCGATCTTCCCGTAGGGGAGTTCCGGTCGAGCGACGACTTCGCCTCGGGAACACGGGCGGCGCTCTGCGGCGGTGTGACCACCCTGGTGGATTTCACCGTGGGAAGTGCCGGGACATCCCTTCCCGAGGACATCCGAACTCGTCTGGAGGCGGCCCGCGCCTCCGTGGCGGATTACGCGCTGCACGGAGAGATCGTCGGATGGCGACGCTCCAGGGCCGGAGAAATCCGGGAGGCCCTGGCGATGGGTGTCCGGAGCTTCAAGTTCTTCACCGCCTACGGCGCCTCGGGGCGGCGCACCGACAGAGGGCGTCTGCTCGACGCCTTCGGCGTGCTCTCCGGCGTGAACGCCCTCGCTCTGGTCCACGCGGAGGACGAGGAGATCGTGACCGCTCTCCAGGGGGAGCTTTCGCCGGAGGAGGAGGAATGCATGGCCTCCCTCGCCCGGACCCGTCCCGCCTCGTGCGAAGCCGCGGCGATCCACGACGTGGCCTGGATCGCCGCCCGGACGGGAGCACGAGTGCACATCGTCCACGTGAGTTCCCGGGACGGCGTGGAGGAGGTGCGGCAGGCCCGGCGGCGCGGCGTGTCCCTCACCGCCGAGACCTGCCCCCAGTACCTGCTCCTCACGGAGAAGGCCTACGCGGAGGCGGAGGGACACCTCTACTCCGCCGCGCCCGCCCTGAGGACGGCGACGGACGGAGAGACGCTCTGGAAGGCCCTGGCTTCGGGGGACCTGGACATGGTCGCCACCGACCACTGCCCCTTCACCCGGGAACAGAAGCGCTGGAAAGGGTCGTTCCGGAACCTCCCCTACGGCCTTCCCGGCGTGGAGACCCTCCTTCCCCTGCTGTACTCCGAGGGCGTCGCCAAAGGACGTCTTTCTCTTCCGGCGCTGGTCCGGCTTCTCGCGGAGGCGCCCGCACGCATCAACGGCCTTTATCCGCGCAAGGGATCTCTTCTCCCCGGAGCCGACGCGGACCTGGTCGTCCTGGATCCTCACGAGACATGGACTCTCTCCGCGAAGGCGCTGCACATGCGGACCGATTTCTCCCCCTACGAGGGGCTTGCCGTGACGGGAAGGGTCTGCGCCACTCTCTCCCGGGGAGAACTCGTCTTCGCCGACGGGACATTTCTGGGGCATGCCGGAAGGGGACGCTTTCTGGCGGAGCGGTCCTGAGCGGAAACGCCCCGGATGCGGACGTTTCCGCGACGGGTTCGGGAGGGTCGGCTGCTCAGGAGAGCAGCAGCCACTTGAAGAGCGGGGGCATGACGATCAGGATCGTGAAGAGGCGGATCAGGTGGAGAATGCTCACCGCCACGGGATCCGCGCCGATGTCCTCGGCGATGATGCCCATCTGCGAGAGTCCTCCCGCACAGGTGGAGACGAAGCAGGTCATGGTGTTCCAGCGGGTGAGCCTGTGCAGGAGGAAGGCCAGCACGAACCCCCAGAGGAGCATGAACACCGTGGTGAAAAGGATGGGCAGGAGCAGGTTTCCCAGGGAGCGGAGCATCTGCATGTCGAAGCGGCTCCCGATGATCGCTCCGAGGCCGATCTGGGCGACCGTGCGGAGCACCGAAGGCAGTCCCGCAAGGCGGATGCCGAAGAATCCCAGAATTCCCGTGGAGAGAAAGGCTCCGAGAAACGCTCCGGCGGGTACGTGGAGGAAGGAGAGAAGCGCTCCCCCCGCCGCGGCGGCCGACACGGAGAGAAGACGGCCTCCCGGAGCGCGAGATGGCGCCGTTCCACCGTTTCTCATGGATCCCCCTTTCACTTTCTCTCCTGCCGGGGTCTTTTCCGGGGAACACGGGCGGGCATTTGCTCCGCCGCCGAAGCGGCGCCGCACGTAGGGCGTCAGAAGGGGAACGCAGAAGAGCACCGAGGCGAGGCGCAGGGATTGGAGCAGCGCCACCATGGCGGGATTGCCTCCCAGGGAGAGGGAGAGGAGGCTCATCTCCGCCACACCTCCCGGAACGGAAGAGAGCAGTGCCGTGGCGAGGTCGAGGGAGCTGAACCGGTAGAGCAGCGCTCCCGTGAGCAGTGCGGCGACAAGCCACCAGATGCTCACGAGCATGGCGGGCTTCCCCATGACGCGGAGCACCTGACGTGTTTCCGGAGTGACCCGAAGGCCGATGAAAAGCCCCAGGAGGATCTGGAGGAAAACGTTGAAGAGCGGTGGAGCGGCAACATGTCCCGCGCCGAGCATGGTGAGCGCTCCCGCGGAGAACATGGCTCCCACGATGGGAGCGGCGGGCATCCGCAGCCGTTCGAGCAGAAACCAGCCGGGAATTCCGAAGGCGAAGAGTGTGGCGATTTCGATGAACCAGGTCATGTGTCGGCCTCCAGAGCCGCGTCGAGTGTCTCGAACTGCGCGAGCGGAAATGAATGTGAACATGTTGTGGATATCCTTGACATGATACGCTGAGGCAGAGGGTTTTTCGAGGGGCAATTCCCTCCGTGTGGTTCCGGCCAATTTCCTCTTGTCGGATCCGTTTCGGAAGCGCCCCGAAAGAAGGGAGGTCCCGTATGGCGAATGCGCGGCAGGAACGAGAACAGAAACAGGGCGATGCGGAACGGACCTTCGCGGCGGTGCTGGCGGAGCGAATTCTTCGGGGTGAGCGCGTCACGGTCTTCACCGGCGCGGGCATGAGCACCGAGTCGGGTCTGCCGGATTTCCGGTCGCCCCAGGGATTGTGGAAGGACCGGGATCCGAGGGAGCTCGCAACGCTGTGGGCACTGGAGCGAAATCCCGAGGCGTTTCGGGAGTTCTACCGGTGGCGCATCGAAACGCTCCTCGTGGTGCAGCCCAACCAGGGGCACCATATCCTGGCGGAGTGGGAGCGGCGGGGCATCGTGCGGTGCATCATCACCCAGAACGTGGACGGCCTGCACGGCATGGCCGGTTCTCGGAACGTCATCCCTCTGCACGGCGACCTGCGCAGTCTCCGTTGTGTCCGGTGCAGGAAGGAATACGGGGCGGAACTCTTTCTGGAGCGACACGATTGCCCCGACTGCGACGGAGCGCTCCGGCCCAACGTGGTCCTCTTCGGCGAGAACCTGCCGGAACGGGCCATGGAAGAAGCGGAGGAAGCGGCCGCCTCGGGTGGGCTTTTTCTGGTCCTCGGCTCGTCCCTCACGGTCTCCCCGGCCAACTGGTACCCCCGCCTCGCCAGGACTTCCGGAGCTTTCCTCGCCATCGTGAACGCCGAACCGACACCGCTCGACGATCTGGCCCACGCGGTCTCCCGAAGAGCCATCACGGAGGAACTCCGGGACGTGGATGCGCTGCTGCACGACGCAGGATCGGAAGGAGGGCGTTGACCATGCCTCTCAGGGGAGAGGACCGCCGCAAGGAGATCCTGGCGCTCCTGTCCCGGGATGCGTCCAACCACAAGGGAAGCGATCTGGCCTTCCGTTTCGGCGTGAGCCGTCAGGTCATCGTCCAGGACATGGCGATCCTCCGCGCCGCGGGCGTTCCCGTCCTCTCGACGCCCCAGGGGTACGCGCTTCTTGCCGACGCGGCGCCACAAGGAGAGGTGCGCCTTCTCGTGACCCGCCACAGGACGAACGACGCCATGGAGGAAGAACTCTGCCTCATCGTGGACAACGGAGGCAGGGTCCTCGACGTGGTGGTGGAGCACCCCCTCTACGGCGAGATGACGGGAGCTCTCATGCTCGCCTCTCGGGCGGACGTGGCGGAGTTCATGGAGAAGGTTCGCGGGGAGGGCGTCACGCCCCTCTCCGCGCTCACGGACGGGCTCCATCTGCACCATGTGGAGGTCCGGGACGGAAAGACCTTCGAACGGATCCGCGCCGCCCTGCGTAAGGCTGGATACTTGATCGAAAGCGACGAGGCTGGTATAGTGGCGGAACGCTAAGTGACAAGACACTTGTAAAGTCATTGAGCGAACCCTGTCCACGAGAGGATGCGTTGCCATGAATCGACCCAAAGAGGGAACAGTCGCGTTTCGGGAGTACCTGGTGAACGTATTGAACGGAATGGCCCTGGGACTGTTCTCGTCCCTCATCATCGGGCTGATTCTCAAGCAGCTCGGCACGCTCCTCGGGGTGGAGCAGCTTCTGCGTTTCGGCACGGTGGCCCAATACCTCATGGGACCGGCCATCGGCGCCGGGGTCGCCTTCAGCGTCAAGGCACCGCCTCTCGGACTCTTCGCGGCCATCGTGGCGGGAGCGATCGGCGCCGGAACCGTGGCGCCGGGGGCATCCGGAATCGTCTTCCAGATCGGAGAGCCCGTGGGAGCCCTCGTGGCGTCCCTTTCCGGCGCGGAGTTCGCCCGCCGCATCGCCGGACGGACCGGGGTGGACATCGTTCTCGTGCCCGCCTGCACCATCCTTGTGGGGGGACTGGTGGGCATCACCGCCGGTCCTGTCGTGGCAAAGGGCATGGCGCTTCTCGGCGACGCGGTCAATCTGGCCACCCGGCTCCATCCTCTTCCCATGGGCATTCTCGTGGCGGTCCTCATGGGCATGATCCTCACGCTTCCCATCAGCAGCGCCGCCCTCTCCATCTCCCTGGGCCTTTCCGGGCTCGCCGCGGGCGCTGCCACCGTGGGGTGCGCCTGCCAGATGATCGGCTTCGCCGTGCAGAGCTACCGGGAGAACGGCCTGGGAGGGCTGCTTTCCCAGGGACTCGGCACCTCCATGCTGCAGATGCCCAACATCGTGCGCAACCCCTGGATCTGGGTGCCGCCCACACTGGCCGGGGCGTGCCTCGGCCCCGTGGCGACGGTGCTCTTCCGCATGGAGAACAGCCGTATCGGAGCGGGCATGGGCACCAGCGGCCTCGTGGGACAGCTCGCAACGCTGGACGTCATGGGTGCCTGGGCGTGGCCGGGCATTCTCCTGCTCCATTTTCTGCTTCCCGCCGTGCTCACCCTGGTCTTCGCCGCCATTCTCCGGCGGTGGGGACTTGTCCGTGACGGGGACATGAAACTCTCCCGGTAATGCTCGGGGGCGTCGGGGGGAGCCGATCAGGCGGAGAGATCGCGTCTCAGACACTCACAATGTCCAGGAGTATCGGGGCGAGCCGTCCTCGTGCCGTTGCTATTTTGACACCCCGTTCCGCCGCTTTGGACCTTGGCGTGCTTCCCCCGTTCTCGTGAAAATGTCATTCGAGCAAGGACAACGAAGCGGAGCATATTTCCCCCTTCCCTGGACGCGCAACACGCTTCGCCTCCGGGACGGCCATGCTCCTTCTGCCGGGAGCGTGCGGGATTCCCTCCGAAACAAGGGCGCAACGCGCTTCGTCTCCGGGACGGCCATGTCTCCCGAGAGAAAAAGGCGCGAGAAAAAATCCATGGCTGCACCGAAACCGCCCTTTTCCGGAAAGTCCGTGACACGTTGCGTATCCGTCGACGCGAGGAGAGAGCAGGGTTGACAAGTGCCGCTTCCGTGATACAATCTTCCACAACTTGGTTTCGAGGAGGATTGCTGTGAACGCTCTGCATGGCTTCCGGCGAGCTAGACGCATAAGACCTGTGACCGCCTTCATTTCCCAGAATCGGGTGATGACGGGGAGAGTAGGTCGTCGTCTCGTCGCCAGAGAGGAAGCGCCTTAGGCTGAGAGCGTTTCCTGGCGAACACGGCTGAAGAGAACCTCCGAGCCCGCTCCGAAGAAAGGGTGTAAGCCCAAGTAGGAGCACGGAAGCCTCCGTTATAGGGCATCGAGAGGGAAGAATCGGCAATGCTTCTTCCAAGTAGGGTGGTACCGCGGGTTAATGCCCGTCCCTTGTTCTAAGGGACGGGCATTTTTCTTTGTCCTCGACGGAATTCGAGTCGAAAAAACGGAATTCGGGACGATGTGCCCGACAGTTGAGAAGGAGGAGACGGCAATGACGTGCAGCAAAAAGGCAATGCCCAAGTGTGAGGAGTACAAGGG
>NZ_JARKPW010000008.1:0-2893 GCF_029975095.1 Aminiphilus sp. | reverse complement strand
AGCATCTTCGACCTTTCCGAGCACTACGGCCTGGAGTACCTTGCCACCGTCTTCGACCGCAACGTCTTCCCCGACGGAGAAGCCCTGTCGAACCTCGCCCTCTTCGACGAAAAGCTCCCCCTGGAGTTCACCCCGTCGAAGGAGATCCTCGCAAAACTGCACCACTGCGGCTCTCCCGCCACGGTGGCCCAGGTGGGGGGACGGTACTTCGGTTTCGTGAACGGCAGCGTGGTTCCCGCCGGCCTCGCCGCGAGGCTCCTGGGGGATTTCTGGGACCAGAACACGGCCATGCAGGTGATCTCGCCCATCGCCGCCAAGCTGGAGTGCGTCGTCGAGGAATGGCTGCGCGAACTTTTCGGGCTTCCCGATGAGACCGTCGCCGGATTCGTCAGCGGTACCTCCATGGCCACCTTCTCCGGTCTGGCCGCCGCCCGGTACAGGGTACTGCAGCGCAAAGGCTGGGACGTCGGCGAAAAGGGACTCTTCGGCGCGCCGAAGGTGCGCGTCGTCGCGGGAACACACGCGCACTCCACGGTCCACAAGGCCATCGCCCTCCTCGGCTTCGGCCGGGAGAACGTGGAGTGGGTGGAATCGGACGACCAGGGCAGAGTCGTTCCGGAGAAGGTTCCCCCTCTGGACGACGGCACGATCCTCATTCTTCAGGCGGGCAACGTGAACTCCGGATCCTTCGACAATTTCGACATCCTCTGCGACAAGGCCCGAGCGGCGAACGCCTGGGTGCACATCGACGGCGCCTTCGGCCTCTGGGCCAGTGCCGTGGAGGAGCTGAAGCATCTCACCCGAGGCATGGAAAAGGCCGATTCCTGGAGCGTGGACGCCCACAAGACACTCAACACTCCCTACGACAGCGGGATCGTTCTCTGCCGGGACAGAGAGGCTCTGGTCTCGGCGCTGCACATGTCCGGAGCCTACATCGTGCTGGGAAAAGACCGGGACGGCATGTTCACCACGCCGGAGATGTCCCGCAGGGGACGGATCGTCGAATTGTGGGCGACCCTGAAATGCCTGGGCAGAAGAGGTCTGGGAGAAATGGTCCTGGGCATGCACGAACGGGCGGCCCAGTTTGCGGCGGAGCTGCGGGCCCGGGATTTCGAGGTGTGCAACGAGGTGTGCTTCAATCAAGTGCTGGTGCATTATGGAAACAGCGATCTCACCCGGGAGATTCTCCGGAAGGTGCAGGAACTCCGGGTCTGCTGGTGCGGCGGCTCGAAATGGGACGGCCGGGACGTGATCCGCATCAGCGTCTGCTCCTGGGCCACCACCCCGGAGGATGTCCGGCTCTCCGTGGACTCCTTCGTCAAGGCTCGGGAACTTGCTCTCGGGGAGGCGGAAGACAAGCGGACCGGCCAATAAGGTACAATATCTTTCGCAAAATTGAGAAAAGGAGATCTTTTCAAAAACAAGACGCCAAGCCCCGGATCAAGAGGTGTTCTTGCTGTCTTCCACCGCCGCGAAAAACCCAAGGAGGACGCGCCTCACCGCTTTCGAAGGACTGAAACGCCCCCGCAGGGCAAAGAGCGACGGGACGGTGATGACACCGTCCCGTTGCCCTTTGGCCCTTCTCGTTCCGTCTTGCTTCGTCCCGCCCGGATGGTCTCAAGAGAGAGCACCTTCCTTCCTGCGGACCTCCGCCCTCCCGGAAAGCGTCAATCCTCGCTCCCGGAGGCGGCGTGCGCCGCAAGCGCCCGGGAGACGATCTTCATGGCGCACAGGGGACCGCACATGGCGCACCCCTCACCGTCCTTGAGGGAGGCGCGCCGGGCACTCACCGCCGAGGGGTCCAGCGCCGCCCTTTCCTGTCTCTCCCAGTCGAGAGCCTTGCGCGCCCGGGACATCTCCAGATCCCATTCCGCCGCCCCGGCGAGCCCCTTCTCCACGTCTCCCACGTGGGCGGCGATGCGCGACGCCGTCACGCCCGCCCGCACGTCCTCCACGTCGGGAAAGCCCAGATGTTCCGAGGGCGTCACGTAGCAGAGAAAATCCGCTCCCGCCGCCGCCGCGACGGCCCCTCCGACGGCCCCGACGATGTGGTCGTAGCCGGGAGCCACGTCGGTCACCAGAGGCCCCAGCACGTAGAAGGGGGCACCTTCGCAGAGGCGCTTCTGCAACTGCACGTTGGTCCCGATCTGCCCGAGCGGCACGTGCCCCGGCCCCTCCACCATGACCTGTACGCCCGCCTCGCGGCACCGCCGCACCTGGGCACCGAGTTCAAGGAGTTCCGCCACCTGCGCCCGATCCGTGGCGTCCGCCCCGGCGCCGGGACGGAGTCCGTCTCCGAGGCTCAGGGTCACCTCGTGGGTGCGGGCGATGGAGAGCAGCCGGTCGAAATGCTCCGCCAGGGGATTTTCCCTGTCGTGCTGAAGCATCCAGGCCACGAGAATGGAACCGCCCCGGCTCACCACGTCCGCAACTCGTCCCTGCTCCATGAGATGGGAGAGGGCCCGGCGGGTCAGCCCCGTGTGAACCGTCATGAAATCCACGCCCTCCGCGGCCTGTCGCTCGATGACCTCGAACAGATCCTCCACGGTCATGCGCACCACCGCATCATGGCGGCTCCGGGCCACCTGGGCCGCCTCGTAGAGCGGCACCGTCCCCAGAGGGAGCGGCGACAGGCGGAGCAGCTCCGCCCTCAGAGCAGGCAGGTCGCCCCCGGTGCTCAGATCCATCACCGCATCGGCGCCGCTCTCCACCGCCGCAACCAGTTTTCTCCGCTCCAGATCGACCGCCGCGTGTCCCTCGGAGGTGCCGATGTTGGCGTTCACCTTGGTGCGCAAACCTCGACCGATGCCGCAGGGCACCAGGCCCCGATGGGCCGGGTTGGCGGGCACCACCGCCGTGCCCGCCGCCACCCCGGCGAGCAGAACCTCCGGAG
>NZ_JARKPW010000102.1:0-45070 GCF_029975095.1 Aminiphilus sp. | reverse complement strand
CGGGAAACGCACCCCTCGCGGATGCGGAAAAAATGCGTGCGCTGGCGGTGCGGATGAACGCCGCCATGCGGGAGAGTTCCATGATCCACATCCGCCGCACCGTGGGGACCTCCTTCTGGGTGGATTCCATGAATCGGGCGGGGATGCTCCCCACCCGCAATTTCCAGAAGGCGTCCCTTCCCTTTCACTACGGGCTCACCGCACCGAATCTGCGCTACTACACGAAACGGGACGTGGCCTGTTTCAACTGCACCATCGCCTGCGGCAAGGTGGCCCGTTTCGGTGACGTGGAAGCGAAGGTGGAGTTCGAGTCCATCGCGCTTCTCGGCAGCAACGACGGCATGAAGGACGTGGCGGAGGTCGGACGGGCGGTGCACTGCTGCAACGAACTCGGCCTGGACGCCATCTCCGCCGGGGCGGTGGTGAGCTTCGCCATGGAGTGCGGCGAGAAGGGGCTCCTCTCGGGCGTTCCTGCCTTCGGAGACGGGGCGGGACAGCTTCGCCTCCTGGAGGATCTGGCCTATCGGCGCGGCGCGGGAGAGATCCTTGCGGACGGCGTGCGCCTTGCCTCGGAGAAGATCGGCGGAGGGAGCGCATTCTGGGCGATGCACGTGAAGGGTATGGAGATTCCCGGATACGAGCCCCGCGGCTCCTGGGGCATGGCCCTTGCCTATGCCACCTCCGATCGCGGCGCGTGCCATCAGCGGGCCTGGACCAGCCGGGCCGAGATCGACGGAGAGCTTCCCCGATTCTCCCGGGACGCCTTTCCCCGGTTCGTGAAGGATGTCCAGGACGAGCGCGCCGCCGCCTATTCCCTGGTGGTGTGCGATTTTCTCCCCATGACGACGGAGGATCTGGAAGAGGGGCTCGCCGCCGCCCTCGGAGAGCCCTTTTCCTACGAAGAGTATCTCCGGGCGGGAGAACGCATCTGGAACTGTATCCGTCGCTTCAACCACCGGGAGGGAGGAATCTCGAGGCGGGACGACACGCTGCCGCCCCGAATCCTCGAAGAGGCGCTCGAACTTCCCCCCGGGCTGGAGCGGCGCTCCGTGCGGCTTACCCGGGAGGACCTGGAGGCCATGCTCGATGCCTATTACGCCCTTCGTGGGTGGGATGCCTCGGGACTGCCCACGGCGGAGACGCTCCGCGCCCTGGAAGTGTGAGGTCCGGGGTTCTGAGGTTTTCTGAGGCTCCGCCGGAGGCGGAGCCTCTTCTTTTCGGGGGCGTTTCAAGCCCTGTCCATTCCGGGGCTTTGCATCGAGGAAGAGGGGAGGCTCTTCTTTTCTGGTGCGTCCTAGCTCTCGAAGGTTCCCTTCGCAAGAAGGGTGCCGTTTCGGAGCAGGATGCGTCCCCGGGCGAGGACGGAGGAGATGTGCAGGGTCTCCCGGTCCAGGAGCACGAGATCCGCATCGAACCCCCGCCGAAGGACCCCTTTGCCGGGGAGCTTGTACACCGTTGCGGGTGTGGAGGTGACCACGGGAAGTGCCTCCGCCAGTGGAACGCCCTCGGTGAGGACCGCCTCGCGCACGGCCTCGAAGAGAGATTCCACGCTGCCCACGGTAAGCCCCTTGAGCGTGCCCGCGGCGTCGAAATCGGGGAGGCTCCCCTGTCCGTCGGAGCTGAAGGAGATCCGTTCCGGCGGAACGCCGGCCTCCAGGAGCCGCCGCAGCGCCCCCGCGCAGGACACCTCGCCTTCCTCAAGGAACTTCCGGGTCGTGCTTGTGGTGAGGTCCACGAATCCTCCGCCTTGGGCGTAGCGAATCCCCTCCTCGAAAAGGCGGGGATTTCTGTTCATGTGCGTGGGGAGAAACTGGGAGAGAGGAATCTCCGTCTCCGCGCAGATCCGCCGGAGAAAATCCAGTCCCCGGGGGCCGTCCCCGAGATGGACGTTCACCACCCCCGCCTTTCCCGAGAGCATGCCTCCCACCCGGGCCGCTGCGGCCACCTTCGCCACCTCTTCCACGGATGGTTGTGAGGAGCGGTGGTCTGAGAGGGCGATTTCTCCGACGCCGATGATGCGGTCCACGAGGACGAGATCGCCCTCCACGGAGCCCGTGAGGGTCTTCACCGGCAACTGGTAGGAGCCCACGAGGCACCAGGCGCTGACGCCCTCCTCGACGAGTCCCCGGGCTTTTGCCACGAGGTTCGCCGTCGTTCGGGTCACGCTGTCTGTTCCGAGAACGCCCACCACGGAGGTGACGCCTCCCCTGACGAGAGCGGAAAGAGCGATCTCGGGTGTGCGGGTGGCGAACCCTCCCTCGCCGCCGCCGCCGCAGAGATGTACGTGGCCGTCCACGAAACCCGGAACGGCGAGCAGGTCCGACGCGTCCAGCACCTCCAGGTCCGGCAGCGTGCCGTTTTCCGGAAATTCCTGTCCCATCCAGGCGATGCGCTCTCCCGCCAAGAGAATGTCCCTTCGGCCCAGTGGTTCCGGGGCGTAGACCGTGGCGTTTTTCACGAGTACGAACATGGTCATTCCTCCCGTCTCACCGGTGCGGTGTTCCACCGGTGGGGTTCTCGGTACCCTCCCCATCCTACAGACCCCGCTCCTTCTCCGCAAGACGAGAGAATGAGGGGCTGTTCCGAAGGGGGCGAAACCGATAGAATGCGTAGGGGGTCGGAAGCCCCGCTTGTGCGTCGTTCCGTCGGAGGAAAAAAGAGCGCTTTCCCGTAGTCGGGCGACGAGGTGACTTCGAGGGTCGTAAGGAGGAAGAGCATGCGGGTGTGCATGATCGGAACGGGATATGTGGGGCTCGTCACGGGAGTCTGTCTCGCCGAGACGGGCAACGATGTCTGGTGCGTGGACATCGACGAGACGAAGATCGCCCGGCTGAACGAGGGGGAACTTCCCATCTATGAGCCGGGGCTCGAAGAAGTGCTCCGGCGCAACCTCAAGCAGGGACGTCTCCACTTCACCACGAGCCTGGAGCATGGCATCCAGTCGAGCCTTTTCGTCTTCATCGCCGTGGGCACCCCTCCCGGCGAGGACGGAAGAGCGGACCTGCAGCACGTCCTCGCCGTGGCGGAACAGATCGGGGCGTGTCTGGACAGCTACAAGATCCTGGTTCTCAAGTCCACGGTTCCCGTGGGGACCACGCTGCGGATGAAGACCATCGTGGAGGAGGCGCTACAGCGCCGGGGAAGGCGGGACATCGAGTTCGACGTGGCCTTCTGCCCCGAATTTCTCAAAGAGGGGTCCGCCGTGGAGGATTTTCTCCATCCAGATCGGGTCGTGGTGGGCACGGAGAACGGGCGCACCGCGGAGTTCCTGAAGGAACTCTTCGCTCCCTTCATCCTCCGGGAGAACAGCCTCTTCGCCATGAGCATTCCCAGCGCGGAACTCACCAAGTACGCCGCCAACGCCATGCTCGCCACCCGAATCAGCTTCATGAACGAACTCGCGGCGTTCTGCGAGACCGTGGGGGCGGACATCGAGGAGATCCGCGTCGGCATCGGCTCGGACAGCCGTATCGGCCACGCCTTTCTCCAGGCCGGGCTCGGTTACGGAGGGTCCTGTTTTCCCAAGGACGTGAAGGCCCTCATCCATTCCGCCCGGGAGAAGGAGTACGACCTGTCCATCCTTCGGGCCGTGGAGGAGGTGAACCGGCGGCAGCGGCAGGTGTTCCTCGACAGGATGGAGTGCCATTATGGAGGCAAAGAGAACCTGGCGGGGAAGACCTTCGCCCTGTGGGGGCTGAGCTTCAAACCCAACACGGACGACATTCGGGAGGCACCGTCCCTCTTTCTGGTGCGGGAGCTGCGCCGCCTCGGCGCGTCGATACGGGCCTACGATCCCGTCGCTGAGGCGAACGCTCGGGCGCTTCTGGGAGACGACCCCGGCATCGTCTACGTCGAGGACTGTTACGACGCCCTCTCCGGAGCCGATGCCCTTCTCCTCGTCACCGAATGGCCTTTGTTCCGGCATCCCGATTTCGACCGTATGAAGTCCCTGCTTCGGGAAGCGGTCATCTTCGACGGGCGGAATCTCTACGCGCCGGATCGAGCTCGGGCGATGGGATTCGTCTGCTACGGCATCGGCAGAGGAGGCGTGTGACCCGGGCAGGACTCGGCCTCTTTCTCCGGAAGAGCCATCTCCCCCGGCTCGCAAGCGCACAGGAAAACACCGTCGAAACACTGCCGATGCAGTGCCTTGCGCGGCGGCCGGTTCTCGAACTCGCGAGCACACGAAAAAACCGCCCTTCCCGAGGAGAGAGAAAATGGGGCCTGTCCCCTGCCTCGAAAAGGCCTGCCCCTCTCACTTTGACGAAAGAGAGCCATACGTCCTTCGCGCACGAAAGAGCGCCCCGCTGCGGATTTTTTCACCGGCGGGGCGCTCTTTGGTTTTGCGGAGAGTCAGGCGAGGCGGTGCATCCAGGGGACGATGGGATCTCCCTGCAGGGCCACCGTTCCCGCACGACCGGGAAGTGTTCCCTTTTCGACGGGGCAGAGGGGGAGCCTTTCCGGCTCGACGGCGCGGGCCACGTCGTCCAGGGCGGTGAACCGGACTCCCCTCGCACGGCACCCCGTGAGAAAGGACTCGAAGAGGGCGAGCTTGCTCAAGCCCTCCATTTCCGCGTGGACGGTGTGAACATGGAGGATGTGGTCCTTCGGAGTCCTCGGTGCCGGAGTTTCCTGTGCGGCAGAGGTCGCCGGCGCTCGCCGGAGCAGTGCCAGGTAGGCGTCGCCCAGCGAGGCGTCGGTGGTTCCGGGGGCGCCGAGGCATTCATCCAGGGTGGGAAGCGTCGTGGGAATCTGCACCGTGCGAAGCGCTTCTCCCTCCGCGACGGGAAGGAACGGTTCCCTCCCCCTGCAGTCGCTGCAGTAGAGAAATCCTTTGCGTTCCTGCATGCGGAGGCTCGCCTCCGTGACCTGCCATCCCGGAGCGGCGCAGGAGCGGGGCGGCCTTCCTGCGATCTCCTCGAAGAGACCGCAGGCGCGGTCGAAATCCGCGGCGAGTTCCTCCGCAGGAATGCGGGGCAGGAGATCCTGCCATTTCACGTGATCCCAGGCGTGGATGCCGCAGTCGTGGCCGCTGCGCACGGCGTCCCGGAGCATCTGTGGATTCGGTCCGGCGATGAGAGGGGCCGGAAGAAGCGTGCCGTAGAGGAGTGTCTTCCATCCGTAGGTGCTGGGCGCTTTCGTGCGGCACATCTTGGTCAAGAACCCCGGGCGGAGGAGGCGCCGCACGGCCTTGCCGGAGTTGTCGGGGCCCAGGGAGAAGAAGAAGCTCGCCCGAATCCCCGTCCGGTCGAAGAGACGCAGCAGATTCGGCACGCCTTCGCGATGCCCTCGCAGGGTGTCCACGTCCACCTTGATGGCCAGACGCACCGTCATGCCCATGCGCCACCGTCGCCGAGATAATAGTGCACGGTGTCCCGGACGATGTCCTCCAGAGTTCGTTTCGGACGCCAGCTTAGCAGGCGCTCCGCCTTGGCGATGCTGGGAACGCGGTGCTGCACGTCCGCGTAGCCCTTGCCGTAGTAGTCGTCCTCGGGAATGTCCGCGATGACCGCCGCCGCCGCGAGGGGGGCGTATTTCGGATAGGCCGCCGCGGCGTCCCGGACGAGGTGGGCCAGTTCCTTTACCGAGGCTTGATTGGCGGGATTGCCGATGTTCAGGATCTCCCCGTCGAGATTGTTCCGCTCGTTCCGGACGATGGCGAGGAGAGCGTCGATGCCGTCGTGGATGGAAGTGAAGCTTCGTCGCTGCCTGCCTCCGCCGACGAGATGAAGCGGCCTGCCGTGCACGAGGTTGAAGAGAAACTGGGTGATCACCCGGGCGGTTCCCCTCTCCGCATCGGCGGGCTCATCAAGCCGGGGGCCGGTCCAGTTGAAGGGCCGGAAGCAGGTGAAGCGCAGTCCCCGTTCCTGTCCGTAGGCGGCGAGGACCCGGTCCATCATCTGTTTGCTGCAGCTGTAGATCCAGCGCATCTTGCTCACCGGACCGAGGACCAGGAGGGATTCATCCTCGGAGAGTTCCTTGTCCGGGCAGAGCCCGTACACCTCGGAGGTGGAGGGGAAGAGCACTCGTTTGCTGTGGGTCACGCACATGCGGACGATCTTCAGGTTCTGCTCGAAATCCAGTTCGAAGACGTAGAGGGGGTTCTTTACATAATAGGCGGGTTGGGCGATGCCCACGAGAGGGAGCACCACGTCGGCGGCGCGGATCTGTTCCTCGATCCAGGCGCTTTCGGCGAGAAGATCTCCCTTCCGGAAGACGAAGCGGGGATCGGTGAGGCAGTGCTCCAGGTGATGCGCGTGCAGGTCGAGAGCGGAGACGGTCCAGTCCGTCTCCGCGAGAATCCGCTCCGAGAGATGGCTTCCGATGAATCCGTTGGCTCCGAGAATGACCACGTTCATGCGTCATGACTCCTTCCATTTCGTCGGTTCGTGTCCGTGTCCTCTTTTGGGGAGAATGTCCCTTCTTCGCACGTCGGCACGTCGGCCCGGTCCTCCCTGGGGCCGAGGCGTTCTCCTTCGCGGAGGTTCCGTGCGCCGAAGGCCATCCCGTCCATGTCCTCTTCTCCGGAGAGCAGGGGTGTTCCGGCGACGGAATCGCCCCACTGCACTCGTTCGAGACGTACTGCCGTCCCGTTTCCGGCGAGCACCCGGAGCGGTGCCGTGGACAACACGGTGCCGCAGGGAAGGATCTTGGGGACGGCGGGGTCCTTTTCCTCGGGGAAGCACCGCCAGACGAGGAGCTTCCGCCCTCCCGCGAAGGTGAAGGCCCCCGGAAAGGGACGGGTCACGGCGCGGACGAGATTGTAGATCCGTTTTGCCTCCCAGGTCCAGTCGATGTGGCCGTCCTCGGGGCGCCTGCGTCCGAAGGTGGTGGCGAGAGCGGGATCCTGGGGAATGCGCGGTGCTCGCCCCGCCGCGAGCAGAGGCCAGGATCGTTCGAGAACGGCCACCGCCGCGTCGGCCACCTTGAGGGCCACGTCCTGGGCCGTGTCCTCGAAGAGAATGGGAACCCGCTCCTGATCCACCAGGTCTCCCGCGTCGGCGCTCTTCACCATGTGGTGCAGGGTCGCGCCCGTCTCCGTCTCCCCCATGAGAACCGCCCAGTTGACGCACGCCCGTCCCCGGTACTTCGGCAGCAGGGATCCGTGCATGTTGAACGCTCCGAGCCCCGGCAGGCGCAGAATGCTCTCGCCGATCATATCGCGGTAGTAGAAAGAGAAGAGCAGGTCCGGGCGGAGCGCACGGACCCGTTCCTCCGTCGGAGAACCGAAGAGGACGGGAAGTCCCGCTTCCAGGGCGGTCTGCGCCACGGAGTGGAACCAGATGGTTTCCTGCGGGTCGTCCTCGTAGGTGAAGACCCCCACCACGTGTGCGCCGAGACGGAGGAGTGTTTCGAGGCAGCGTGTGCCCACCTCGCTGTAGGCGAAGACCACGACCCGTGGTTCGCGCTCAGTCACGGCGTGCCTCCTCTCCTCCGACCATGCAGGCGAGGGGCTCCTTTTCCGGCGTTGCGTCCTGCCATGGCACCGGAGGCGGCGTACCGCCCGGTTCTCCCTCGTAGACGGTTCGGATGACGAAGCGTGGTCTCCGCCGCACTTCCTGGTAGATGCGTCCCACGTATTCGCCGGCGATGCCCACGGAGAGCATGGTGATGCCCATGAGGAAGAAGTTGATCGCCAGGAGGGTGAACACGCCCTCCGCCTCGGGGCCGAGGAGGAGACGTCGCGCCAGCAGGAGGAGCATGAGGAGGAAGCTGGGAATGGAGACGAGCATGCCCAGAAGCGTCACGGCCTGAAGCGGAACCAGAGAGAACCCCGTCATGAGATCGAAGTTCAGTCGAATGAGGCGGTAGAGGCCGTACTTGGAGGTTCCGGCGTTGCGCTCCGCGTGGTCCACGGGGATTTCCGCGGGATTGACGGCGAATTTCTTCGCCAGGGCGGGGATGAAAGTTGTCGTCTCCGGACAGGAGTTGATGTAGTCCACGATACGCCGCGCATACCCCCGGAGCATGCAGCCGTAATCCCGAAGTCCCAGTCCGGTGATGCGATTGGTGATGCCGTTTACCATTCGGGAGGCGACTTTGCGGAAGAGGGGGTCCTGTCGGTCCACGCGATAGGTGCCCACCACGTCGTGTCCCGCTTCGAGGAGCGCCACCAGGCGGGGAATCTCCTCGGGGGGGTTTTGCAGATCCGCGTCCATGGTGATCACGAAGTCGCCCCGGCTCTTCTCGAATCCGGCCAGAATGGCCATGTGCTGGCCGAAGTTGCCGTTGAAGTCCACAACCCGCACGGTTGTGGGATGCCTGTCCCGGTAGGCGAGGAGAAACGCCAGGGAGCGGTCCCGGCTGCCGTCGTTGACGAAGAGCACCTCGCAGGAGCGCCCCAGCCCTTCGAGGACGGGGGTGAGGCGCCGAAAAAGTGCCGGAAGCGATTCCTCCTCGTTGTACACGGGGATGACGAGGGAGACCCTCACGTGCGCGCTGGTCATATGATCTTTCGCCTCTTCTCTGGATGAATGGAGGTACTGTCCCTTCCGGTGTGTTTCGGCCGTTTCGAAGGAGAAACATTTTCCTTCGAAGGCGGGAGTTGAAGGTTTGCCGTCGCTCGAGTGTCGTCGGAGGACTCTTTTCCGAGGCCGCCCTGGATCACTGGGCTCCGTCGGCCCTGTTCAGAACGACGAGCTGATCCCGCATGGCTTTCCCCAGGATTTTCCCCGGCAGAAAGCCTTCCTGGAGCAGCATTTCGTACCGGGCCTCGGGAAGGACCATGAGCACGCGATTCTCCCCTTCCCAGATGCCGCGGAAAGCTTCCCGGTCGAGAAACCAAGTGGTCTGGTTCTCCTGGCGGTAACCGAATTCGAGTTCCCCCAGATAGTCCACCAGGAGAATCCGTTCCTTTAGGTAGAAGGGGAGTCCCTGGTGGTATTCCCCGACATTGGCGACGAGATCGCCGGGTCTTCGTTCGGTTTGGATGATGCCCGCCAGCTCTTTTGCGGAGAGGATGGTTCCGTAGAAGCGGAAGAGGGGTTTGAAGGCCATCCCCTGGAGCAGCGCACAGAGACAGAGCACCGTGAGAAGAGAGTGGTAGCGGCGGCGGTACCAGAAAAACCAACCGAAGAGTGTTCCAAGGGCCATCGTTATTGCCACGGGAACGCCGAGACGAAGCAGTTCCTGTGCGGGGAAGCGGTCCTGGAAGAACGGATAGGCCACGAGAGCCGCCGCAAAGGGAAGCGTGAAGAGGGATGCGCAGAAGAGACCGAAGCGAAGCGCCCTGCTGGAACCGAGGTAGCTCCAGATGTCGAGGCTTCGTGCCGCCAGAAGCGCCAGGGGCGGAAAGACGGGAAGAATGTAGGGGATCAGCTTCGACTTGGAGAAGGAGAAGAAGAGAAAGATCACCAGGAACCAGATGAGCAGATAGGCGCCCACCTCCTGGTCCTCACCCCGTTCTTTCGTCCCGAGGATGGCATCGCTCGCGCCGGTGAGGGTGAAGCCCGTCCAGGGAAGGAGTCCTGCGAGCAGAATGGGGATGAAGAACCACCAGGGTTCGAATCGGCCGTGCACGGTGGTGGTGTAGCGCACGAAGTGCTCGTAGATGAAGAAGAAGTAAGGGAATTCGGGATTGCGGAGGCTTACCAGGGTGAACCAGGGAACGGTGACGAGCAGGAAGAGAAGGATGCCCGACAGGCTGAGGCTCTCCCAGATGAGGATCCACCTCCGCGTGTAGGCGATCCAGCAGAAGATGACGATCCCGGGGAGAAGAAAGCCGACGAGCCCCTTGGAGAGGGTCGCGAGACCGGCGGCGGTGTAGAAGACGAGCAGCCACCCCCGGTCTCGCGTGATTCCCAGGTAGTAACTGAACAGGGCCACGGTGAGGAAGAAGGTGAGCGTCATGTCGATGATGTTGATGTGCGCCATGGCGAAATAGGCAAGGGACGTGCCGAGGATGATCCCCGACAGGAAACCCGCCCTTCCGCCGAAGCAGGTGGCTCCGAAGATGGCCGTGACGGCCACCCCGGCGAGAGCGAGAAGGGCCGGAACGAAACGGGAGGCGAAGGCGTTCTCCCCGAAGAGTTTGAAGGAGAGGGCGGTCAGCCAGTAGTGGAGCACCGGTTTCTCGAAGTACTTCACGTAGTTCAGACGTGGCGTGACCCAGTCCCCCGACTCGAGCATCTCCCGGGGGATCTCAGAGTAGCGGCCTTCGTCGGGTTCGAGAAGACCGTGGCTTCCCAGAAAGGAAAAATAGAGCACGCCGACGAGAAGCAGGAGAAGGCAGAGGATACCTGTGCGCAGGCCGCGTTCCATGATCTCACCCCTGTTGCAGTGTCTCGGCCGGTCCGCCCGCGACGCCCCGGTCCTTCCATCTCCTGGCCAGGTAGACGAAGGGGGTGTCGGCGAGGGCCACGAGGAGCTTCAGAACGTAGGTGCTGCAGAAGATCTGGGCCAGCACCGGCCAGGGATAGATTCCGGCGAAGGCGATGGAGACGAAGACCGCCGTGTCGAGAAGCTGGGAGACCAGCGTGCTGAAGTTGTTGCGGATCCAGATGTGGCGCACGTGGGGAAAACGTTTTCTCCAGAAGTCGTAGGCCCAGACGTCATGGTACTGGGAGATGCCGTAGGCGGCGAGGCTCGCCAGGGCGATGCGGGGCATGACGGAGAAAAGTGCCTGCATGGGTCCCTGAGCGAAATCGCTCTCGTGGGGAATGTAGAGCAGGGCGAGGTTCATCGCCGCGGTGGTGAAGATGAGGGAGAAGAAGCCGATGGCCACGGCCTGCCGTGCGGCGGCCTTGCCGTGATTTTCCGAGAGGATGTCCGTGGCGAGGAAGGATGTTCCGTAGATGATGTTTCCCAGGGTCGCCACCATGCCGAAGAGGGAGACGGTCTTCATGACCTGCATGTTGGCGAGAATGGCTGCCATGGCCACCCAACAGTAGAGCCCCGTCTTGCCCCACAGCCGGTAGGCAAGGCTGATTCCTCCGAAATTGCACACCAATGTAACACCCCAGAGCAGTTCGTTCGTCATGGACGCCCTCGGCCTTCCTTTCATTTCGTCCGCAGGGGCAAGGCTTCGCCGCCGCCTCTTCCCGGACCGTTTCTCGTCGTTACGGAAATCTTATCACGAAAATCCGGCGCGACAGGACACGCTTCGGTCATGCAAAACCGGGACAGCCGCCCCGTCTGGGCATGTCGTCCCGGTCCGTCCGCGCTTCCGCTCCGGAGAACGGAGACGCCGCAAGCCGCCTGCCGCTAGAACTGAACCTTGGGAACTGCCCGCTCCTGGGCGTCCTCGATCTCGAAAAACGTGGCCTTCTGGAAGGCGAACATGTTCGCCACCAGGTTCGACGGAAAGGATTCCACGAGAATGTTCTGGTTCCGGACGGCCCCGGTGTAGTAGCGTCGGGCCATCTGAAGTTCGCTCTCCACGGTGTTGAGGTTTTCCTGGAGCTGGAGGAAGTTCTGGTTCGCCTTCAGGTCCGGATAGGCTTCGGCCACGGCGAATAGCTGGCGCAATGCTCCGGTGAGCCCGTTCTCCGCCGTCGCCTTCTCCGCGACGCCCGATGCGGAGATGGAGGCGGAGCGCATGCGCGCCACATCCTCGAAGATCTGCTTCTCGTGGGTCGCGTACCCCTTGACGATCTCCACGAGGTTGGGAATGAGATCGTGGCGCCGTTTGAGCTGCACGTCGATGCCGCTCCAGGCCTCCTCCACGAGATTTCTTCCCCGGACGAGACGGTTATAGGCTCCCATGAACCACAGGCCCGCTCCCAGGACCACTACCACGAGAATGCCCAGTGCGATCATGCTGCGTCCCCCCTTGTTCCTGCTGTCGTTTCCGTCCTCCGCCGCCCCTGGCTTCGATTCGGCGACGCGAAGACCTTCAGCGCATATCACGACCCATAGCATACCACATCTTACCAGCCGCCGCCTCCACCTCCACCGCCGCCGCCGCCGGAGGACCCCCCTCCGGAATCTCCGTCGGAGAAGCCCGAGGAGGACCCGGGAGGAACGGAGGCGACGGCGATGGTGGAGGCAAGGGCGTCCCCGAAGGAGGAAACGCTCCGGGTGAGATCCTCCGTCATCCAGGCCGTGGCAGTGCTGTCGTGCCACAGCGGAACGTAGGTTCCCTCCTCGACGGCTTTTCGGAGCAGCTCCGCGAATTTCGCAGACCAGGCCACTTCGAGGTCGAGGGCGAGCGCATAGGGGAGCAGCGCCTCGAAAAGTTCCGGCGTGCGCTCCGGCGGATGGAGCAGCTTCAGCCGTTCCTCCTCGGCAGTCTCCAGATAGAGGGCGAATCCCTCGATCTCGTCCTGCCGCTTTCGTCCTTTTTCCGTGCGGGCCGGAAGCAGTCTTCGGAAGAGGAGGAGCGCGGCGGCGAGGCCGAGGGCGGCGAGTGCCGCGACAAAGGAGACAGCCAGCGCGGTGAAGAGAAAGCCCCCCAGGAGGAGCAGCAGCGCGCCCAGAGCGTAGGTTCCCTTGAAAAGCAGGGAAACGAGGGTGCGGCATCCGCCGCAGGAGCGGAAGAGGTGCAGGGTGTTCCGGAAGGTCCGCAGGAGGGCGACGCAGAGGAGCGCCGCGCCGGCACTCCACGCCGTACCCAGGAGTCCGAAGATGATCACGTCGTGGGCGACGCCCCCCAGAAATGCCGCCAGGGAGAAGAGGATCAGGAGCGCCACCGTCAGGACGATTCCCGCGATGAACCACCCCGTGTTGGTGACGAAGTTCCGTCCCTCGTGGCGTTTTTGCAGGGACTCCCTCAGCCCGGCGGCAGCGGCGGAGATGACGGCCGCGTTGTCCGGATGCAGGAGGAGCGTCTCTTCTTCCCGGAAGAGCGAACCCAGGAGGCGTCGTTCTTCCTCCCAGAGCTTTTTCGCCTTCTCGGCCTGCCGGGGTGCCTTGCTCCGCTTTTCGGGCGTTTCCTCCGCGCTTCCGGGGTGCTTTGCGTCGGAGAACGCCTCGTCTTCCTTTTCGGGGTTCTCTTCGGCCTCCGGTTCCGCCGCGGAGGGACGTACCCGGGAAATACGGTGGAGACGGCCCTCCCGTTCGATGCGGAGCAGACCCTTGGAGGCGAGGGACAGGAGAACGCAGGCGAAGATCTTTGGGTCGTAGCCGAGACGATGCAAAAAGCGCACCGACGCCGGAGAGAACCCCTGCGGCGGGGCGAAGCGCGGCACGAGGAGTCCCGGTTTCGGATCCCGGCCTCGTTGCCTCCAGACGACGCTCCAGAAGAGGAGCACCAGGAGAAAGGTGAGGACGAGCGCCACGTCCATGCCGTAATCCCGAAAAAAGAACGCTCCGATCCAGGGAGGTGTCACATGTCCCTTCGGCCAGGCTACGGCGATGGTGAGTCCCTCCTTGGGCGCGAGGGGACGGGTGGTCGCGAAGGACGCCGTAGCCCCTTCCGTCTCGCCCCGGAAGTCCTGTTTTCGGGAGCCCCGAGAGCCCGTCCAGGCGTCGAGGGACAGTGCCTCCGCTCCCGGAGGAAGATGCACCTCCGCCGCAACCCGGAGGATCGGAAACTCCCATCCGTTTCCCGTGACGTTCCAGTACAGTTCGTCGTGCGTGGCGAAAAAACCGAGCTGTCGTGACGTTCTGTAGGTGATCTCGTAGGTGTGCCGCCCCGGTTGCAGAAGGACATCCCGTGCTCCCGCGTAGATGCGGAGTCCTCCGGAGATGTTCTCGGTGAACCAGGGTTCATCCTGCCCGTTCCGCCGGACTCCCGTCACCGAGAGGGGAACCGTGTGCGGGCGGCCTTTGTCGGGGCGGTAGAGGGTAGGGATGTCCCGGAAAATGCCCCGCCGGATGCGGTCGCCCTCGGCGTTGACGGTGATGGTCTCCACCACGGTGAGACTGCCGTTTTGTTGCACTGTGATGTCGCTTTTGTAATCGATGATGTGTTCCTTGCCCCAGGCGGCGTGCTCCCCGTGGCCGTTTTCGGAAAAGGGAAGGAGCAGAAAAAGAAGAGCGAGGAGAGGCAATCGGACCGAAAAAAGCATGAAGCGGCTTCTTCGGTGTTCCTCGTCGTCCCCGCCTCGTCCTCTTGGGACTCGGCGAAAACCGGGTGCCCCCGCCACAGCCTCTGTGTGGTTCTCTTGACGGGAGACGTGGTTTTCTCGTATCGCTTCCATGGTGCACCTCCCCGTGCTTCCGCCGCGGGCATAGCAGTGCCGCGCCGGGGCGCTCCGCCGGACTTTCAGTGCGGGTGTTCCCCATACATCACGTCGGGCGGAGGTTCCGCTTCCGAAAAACCATACCACGAATCGGTGCGCCGGTCCCGTGAGGGATGCCCCGGAAGAAGCCGGTTTTTTCGGAAGTCGGTTTATTTTTTTGTTCGAAATGAACGGGGGTTGACAAGAGGAGGCTTCGCTGGTATATCTATCTCGTGCCGGGAATCGCCTTCGGAAGAGATGAAGCGGCCCGGCGCCGCGACAAAACGAAGAACATGGGGGTTTTATTCATGGGTTTTGTTCTTTCCTGTTCCGCCCGATTGAGATGACTCTGCGAGAAGCGCGGTTCTCTCCGGTCTGGAGCGATGTCCGGAGAGAGGGGCTTGCAGGGACACCCAAGGGAGATGGACAGGGGAGGTTTTTTGTCATGTGGATGAAGGACAGCGAGGGAAACTGGTATCTTTCGCAGCAGGAGCAGATTGATTGCGGTCATTCCGTTGAAGGTTCCTGGCAGAAGAACGAGAAGGACGGAACATGGCATTATGAACTGAAGAGCGTGGAGAAGCAGACCTGTCACGTGCCTCTTCCTCTCGTTCTGTCCGAAGGAGTGGAGTTGCTTCCCGAGGCCATTTGAGGTATTCGTGGCTTTTATTCCTCTCGCGGAAAGATTTTTCGGGAGGGCTCCGTCGGAAAAAATGCTTTTCTCGAGTGTCGTCGCTTTCGAGCGGCGACGCTTTTTTATGCCTGCGCCTGTCCGAGGAACGCCTTCGAAGGATGCGTGCGAGCCGTACCGGCGAGAAGAGAGAAAGCAAAACATCCCTTGTTGGCGAATCCGTTCCGCTTCGCTACAATCGTGAAATCCGTCACCCCATTTGCGCCAAGGAGGAAAAAATCATGTTCATTCTCGTCATCGGCGGTTCCGACGTCTGCAAGATCCCCGGCCTTTCCGCCGCGGGAGCGAATCCTCAGGTCGTCCCCTTCACGGCCCCTGCGGATGCGGACATGCTCCGATGGGGACATCCCCGCATCGTGGACGTGGTTCCCGTCGATCCTCAAGGGCATCCCACTCCGGCCGTCATCACCCGGGCGTCCATCCTGGAGGCCGACATTCCTCACCTCACTCTCCGTGCCGGATCCTATCTGCCTCCCGCCTGCCCCCATCTCGACCTCTGTGCGGAGCCCGGCAAGAACCCCGCGGAGGAGACCGCCGTTTCCCAGGGGAGAGCGCTCTTCGAGGAGGCCCGAAATCTGGCGGGGGTCTTTGCGGAAATGCGTGAGCCGCTGGTCATCGGGGAATCCGTTCCGGGAGGCACCACCACGGCCTACATGGTGCTGCGTGCTCTCGGAATCGACGGCATGGTCTCCTCCGCGTCGCCGAACAACCCCGTGAGCCTCAAAGAGTCGCTCTGCGCCCAGGCTTTTCGCCGGATGGGAAGAGAGCCCGGGGAGTTCCGCGGAAAAGGGCTCGACGCGGCGGTGGCCTTCGGCGATCCCATGCAGATCGCCGTGGCGGGGCTCGTGGCGGGGCTTCCGGAGGAACACGAGGTGGTCCTCGCCGGCGGCACCCAGATGCTCGCCGTGGCGGCCATTTTACGCAATCTGGGCGTGACCCGGCCTCTTCTGGTGGCCACCACGAAATACGTGGCGCAGGATCCCGCCGCCGATTTCACCACCCTTGCGGCGGAGACGGAGGTGGATGTCTACGCGGCACCCCTCGATTTCTCCAGGAGTGCCTATCAGGGGCTCCGGGACTACGAGCAAGGCTTCGTCAAGGAAGGGGTCGGCGCCGGGGGAAGTGTGTGGTACGCAGAGCGGCGGGGTGTCTCCGTGGAGCGCATCGTCGCCAGGGTGGAGGCGTTGTACGCGGAGATGATGGCACGAAAGGGCTGAAACGATCCGCTTTGCCGAAGTCTCTGTGCACCCGGCTCCGCCCGAGCGGAACCGGGTGTTTTTTTGCGGTCCTACCGGCCGGCCAGGGAGAAGAGCGCGTGGAGAATGCCTCCGGCGGCGAAGGCCGTGAAGAACATGATCCCCATGCTCGCGGCGAGGCGTCGTCCTCCCAGCTCCCGCCAGAGTACGATGAAGGTGGCGATGCAGGGAAAGGTCATGGCCAGAGTCACCACGGCCACCACGAGCTGCTGCGGCGACAGACCCAGGGGAACGAGCATTCCCACCGCCACGTCCTTGCGGAGAATGCCCAGGAGAAGCGGTCCCGCCGCCTCGGGAGGAAGTCCCAGCACTCCCTGGAACAGGGGTGCGGTGAGGCGTGCCGCGGCCTGGACGATGCCCGCCATGGTGAGGAGGTTCACCAGGAGCACGCCTCCCAGTACGAGAGGCGTCGCCTCCAGAAGAAATCCCTTGATGCGGAACCAGAGTTTCAGCAGGAGCCCCGAGGGTGAGGGGAGTCGGTAGGGGGGGATCTCCACGATGAGTTCCGGGCTGTAGCCGGGAAGGATCAGATGGAGGATGCGTCCCAGGATCACCCAGGAGACGGCGAGGACCGCGTAGGGGATGAGCACGTACTGTCCTCCCAGATCGCCCAGCACGCCCACCGCCATGGCCTGGAGCCCGGCGCAGGGCACTGCCACGGAGATGAGCGTGGCGGCGATGAAGCGTTCCCGGGGCGATTCGAGCACCCGCGTGGCGAGGATGCCCGGCACGTTGCACCCGAGTCCCAGCAGGGTGGGGATGATGGCGAATCCGTGCAGGCCGAGGCGGTGCAGCAGGGCGTCGAAGAACACCGCGAGCCGGGGAAGGTAGCCGGAATCCTCCAGGAAGCTCAGCACCGTATAGAAGGCCGTCACGTAGGGGAGTACCATGACGAACTCCACATAGAGCCCCGTGGTGAGCATGCCGAAGCTCTGCTCGAAGTCGATGGCACCGTCCACGAGCCGGCCGATGAGGATATGGTGAAGCAATCCCTCACCTCCGAGGGCTGCGGAAAGTTGTCCCAGAAGGGGAAGCAGCAGCCGGTTCGCCAGAGGGTCCAGAAGATGGTCGATGAGCCCCTCGCCGAGAAAACGAATGGCGCTGTAGCTGCCCAGAATGACCGCCAGGGCGATGAGACCGCCCCAGATGCGGTCCACCGAGGCGTCCTCAAGCTTGTCGCGCCAGGTGTGGTGGCGGTGGGTCACCCGCTGGACCCGCTGGATGACGCTTCCGATGGCGAGCCATCGTTCTTCGGCGCTCCGCAGCGTCGCCGGTGGTGTCGTTTCCGCGGGGGAGTGCGCCTCCGGCGCTGCACGGCGGGTTCTCTCCTCCAGCGCCCGGACGAGTTCGTTGATCCCCTGTCCCGTCACGGCCACGGTGGGCACTACGGGAACCCCCAGCGCTTCGGCGAGGGCGGCGGCATCCACGGCGATACCTTTGTGTCGCGCCTCGTCCACCATGTTCAGGGCCACCACCACCGGGAGGCCCCGTTCGAGAACCTGGAGGGCGAGGTAGAGATTCCGCTCCAGCGCGGTGGAATCCAGAACGACGATGACCGCTTCGGCCCCCTCGTCCACAATGCGCCGGGCCACCTCCTCCGCCTCGTTCGTGGGGTCCAGGGTGTAGGCGCCGGGGACGTCGATGAGATGGAAGCAGGAATTCCCGAAGGCAAGACGTCCCTCGGAAAAACCCACGGTCGTTCCCGGATAATTGGAGGAAATGGCGTGTACCCCCGTGAGCCGCGTGAAGAGCACGCTCTTGCCCACGTTGGGGTTGCCCACGAGGAGAATTCTCCGATTGCAGGGGATGCCCCGGAGTTCCGCCACCAGGGGATTGCCGCAGCAGGATCCTCGGCAAGCGCGGCGTCCTGCCTCGGCCTTCACGGGCGAGCCCTCCCCGGAATCGTGGAGGAACGCCGTTCCGCTCCGTTCATGGCTCCGGCGCCTCCTCTACGAGGATCGCCCTGGAGACGCCGTGTCCCACGGCGATCTGCCGCCCATCGAGTTCCAGGGCGACGGGGCCGGAAAAGGGCATGCCCGAGAGCTTCGTCACGATCTTGCCGGGGCGGATGCCGAGTGCCTCCAGACGTGCGCCGCTCTCTCCCCGGGGAAGAGAGACGACGCGGACTCTTCGACCGTTGGGGACGTCCCGCAGTGGACAACGGAGGTCGCCCGCCTCTTGTCGCGGATGTGGGGGTTCCGAAACAGCGGGATTGGAAAGAGCCTCTTCCTCCGAATCTGTCCTTCGGAAAAGGTTCTCCTGTTCAGGGTTGAAATTGGAAGATTGTCTGCCCATATGCTACCGACCTTTGCTGAAAGAGATGGGGCGATACGTTTCGGAAGCGTGATGTTTGCGTTCTGGCCGGGCCGTGTCCGCATTGTCGTCTGATCAGAGAGAGCGACGCCACGGCGGGAACCCGAGGCCGAAGATACCCGTTGCCGAAGAAAAATGCAAGGCACACGGTGCTGTTGTGTCTTTCGGAGGTTTTTTCCGTCCGGGAAGCGGCGTGCGGGGGTGTCAGAGGCCGAGGCTTTTCACCAGCATGGTGGCGTAGCTTCCCCGGGGGAGCAGGAACGAGAGAGTGCTCTTGCACTTGCCGGGATAGCGCTCGTCCTCCTCCGGACGCGACCAGGTGAATTCTCCGGGAACGACCACTGCGGCGCGGAGAAAGGACGAGAAATAGGACTGCCGGATTTCCCGGAGATTGAACTGGGCACGCCGGACGTTCCGCTCGGCGAGGACTTCCTCGATGAGTTCCAGACATTCCGGATCCGTCGCCTCCATGCGTGACGCCACCGTGGGGAGCGAAAGTGCACCGAGGCGTGCGCCTCCCTGACGGCCCGGATTCCTGAAATGGACGTACTCCCCCGTTTTACCCTTTACGGAAAAGGTCTCCCGGGCGTGGCGAAGAACGAGACGTCGGAGCACCTCGTTCCAGAGAAAACTCTGATAGGCCGCGAAATGAAGGGAGAGTTCCTCCCGGGGAATGCGCTGGAGCGCGGGAAGCCCCCCCCGGTCTCCACCGTGTCGGCGGAGGATTTCCATGATCTCTCGGTGAAGCGGCGTTGCACAGAGGGGAAGCAGCGTATCCCACTGTCCCCAAAGCGTTTCCATGGCGCGTTTGCGCTCCTTCGCCGCGCTGGGTGCCTCGGGGTGAATGGTGGTGAAGTAGAGCTTGAGCGCGCCGTTGTAGTGCCCCCTGACGACCCGTTCCCCGAAGAAAGCCCCATCGTTGCCGACGCTGCCGAAGCGCTGGTCGTCGAAGTAGTTGGCGAACCCGAGATCGCGGATCTCCAGAAGGCGCCCCAGGAAATGCGTTTCGTCGGCGGGGGCGATGGCACGGAGCGTGAGGGTGAAGCGATTTCCCCGGATGAAGTGGGGGGACATGGCCTCGCTGGAGTATCCCACGGGAGAGATGGAGACGTTGGGGGACGAAAAGGAGAGGTCTACCCGGGCCGGAGCGGTGAGATACTGGATCGTGTGGGCGTGGCGGTCCTTTTTGCCGCCGTAGCGGATGTCCTGAAGGCTCAATCCCGATGTTCGGGCCGCTTCCCGCAGGGCATCCAGCGTGTTCCACCCCCGTTTTTCCAGGCGGTACACGCGGAACGGAGCACATCCCCTTGTCTCCTCGAACGGAAGGGAGATCATTTCCTCGACAAAGAATTCCTCGGGTGTTCCCTTGATTTTCACTGCCACCGCTCCCGTCCTTTGTCGTCGTGTCCGCGAAGGGCGCTCCGGAACGCTCTGTTCGACGGAGGAATGACCCGCCCGGAACGAACGTGTCTCGGTCTCATGCGGCGGAGGTCTGTTGTTTGGACATGCGCAGGGCGTCCAGAAGTTCCGGCAGGCTCATGTCCTCGTTTCCGCTGTAAAAATGGAGGCCGAACCGCAGATGCGGCTCCAGGGAAGTCAGCCGGTCATTGTCCTTCGTCATGTGGAACAGCGCTTCCTTCATGCGGCCCATGACCGTTTTCGCCCCCGACTGCGGTGTTTCGGGGAGGAGGATACAGAGCGAATTGTCCTGGAGCAGAAAAGCCAGATCCGTGTCCCGGATTTCCTCGTTGAAACGGCGGCAGAGCGCCAGAAGCAGTTCGCGCCTGTTCGCCTCGCTCGTGGCTTGGGGATCGGCCTCGTTCCGTTTGAGAAAATCGAGCTCCACGAGAAGGGCCGAGAGCCAGCGGCGAAAACGCCTTGCCCGGGCGATCTCGTAGGATGCCCGGGGAAAGAAGTAGGTGTCTCCGTAGAGTCCCGTCCCGGGATCCCGGGAAAAGCCGCTCTCCGCGGAAGAGCCGGAGGATGTCCGGTTCGTTGTCGCGTCGTCCTGTTTCTGGGCCGAGGTATCCTGAGGGAGCAGAAACACCCAGGCCTCGCCGTCGAGTTCCTTTCGGAGAACGGCGTAGTGTTTTCCCTTGACGGTCATATGCTCGAGCGAGGAGGGAAAGAGCATCTCCCCTTCCTGTTCCCGAAGGTCTTCGAGGGATGTTCCCACGAGATCGAGAAGTCCCTTGCTCGCGTCCTGGAACATGCCGTTCCTGCCGATGACCGCGAAAGGCAAGGGGCAGGAAGCGAGGGAGGACGTCGGCCGTTGTTCCATCCCGTCCGCCCCGGAAAGTTCGGTTGTCGGGGGCTCGTTTGACGGGGCGCTCCGACGCTGTGCGGGTCGCGCTGCTTCGGCTTCCGGTACGGCGATGCCCCCGAGTATGATCGCTCCGGAGAAGATCAGCGCCGTTCCGCCCCATGCCACGACGGGAGGAAGGCCGAAGTGGAGCGACGTGAGGGCGAGGGCCAGTCCCTGACAGAGCGCCTGAAGTCCGAGAGAGGCACCAGTTCCCTTCAACTTGCCGAGGGGAACGTAGATGGCGCTGGACACGATGTACGCGCCTCCCGCAGCGATCCAGAGCGGAAGCGGAATGCTCGCGGAGGTGCCTTCTCCTCCGACCATCAGGGCGCCTCCGAGAAGAAGAATGGACAGGAAGGGGGGCAGGGTGATCCAGTCGAAGAGGTGGCTCATACAGGTGCGCACCATCCTTCGTTGCGAAAAGAAGGATCTGGTGATGTGCAAGTGGTTTTCCCGTACATGAAACTGCCTCCCCGTCGTGAATGAAGCCGACGCGGCCGCTGGCCGCGTTTCTTCGTGCCGCAACTCGAAGGCGTTCCCCGCAAGTGTCGGGAAAACGCGCTCCGTTCTTCCGCGAGCCCCGTCCCGCGACGTGTTCCTTCCGGAGCAGCATGACGGCGGGACCGAGGCCGTACAGTTATACCATAAAAGGGAAGAGGGCAAGCATACTGCCAACGCAATCCTCACGGAGGGACGGACATGTGTTACAATAAACTCCGCATTTTTTCCGGGGCAAGCCCCCAAGGAGGACGTTATCATGCAGATGCCGGTACAGTTCAGTCTCGACGAACTTCTCTCCATGCTCATGGCCCGCATGGATTCCCTGGCCGTCGCGGAAGAGAACATGAAGACCAAATTCAACATCTTCGCCCGGGTTCTCTACAAAAAAGGACTTCTCACGGACGAGGAGATCCTCGAGTCCATCCGGGAGGAGCACCGGGTTCTCAAGGAACTGGGGCTCATCGCCGAAATGCCCGGGGAGGACATGCTCAAGGTCGTGGCGGACAACATGTTCCAGTGGATCAAGGGAGACGTGAAGGCCATCAAGAAGGGCATGGAGGAGTACGAGAAGAAACTGCGGGAGTACGCCGCCCAGGAGGCGCGGAAGCCCAAGATCGACGTGGCTCCCTCGAACGTGCTCTCCCAGCTCGACCGTCTGAGCGGCAAGAAACCCGGAGGCGGCAAGCTCATCATCTAGTGGAGACCCCCCGGTTTTCGCCAGGATCGCCTTCCTGACGGGGCATCTCCGGAGGTGTGCTCCCTCGCGGAGCGATCCGGACATCTTCGATCTGCAAGGGGGGCGTTTTGCCCGTGTCGCAGGACAGAACCGTTTTCTCGCACCTTCGCTCCGGAATCCGCAAAGCGTGGCTCGGAATGGCCCGGCGGGGACGGTACGTGTTGCTCTGTGACGTCGCCGTCCTCGTCCTGGCGGTCTATCTGGGATACGCCCTGCGTCTTACGCTGTTTCTTCCCCGCTTCTATCTCGGCGATTTCATCCTCGCCTCCCTGCTCTTTCCGGGATGCGTCACCGTCGTGTTCGCCGCGGCGGGGCTCTACCGCGTGCTCTGGCCCCAGGCCAGCGTGGAGGAATTCCTGCGTCTCGCCCGCTGGTATGTCCTCGGAGTACTCCTTTTCGTCCTTGTGGACAAACTTTTCACGCGACTGCTCATCCCACGGACGACCCTGGCCATCATGGCGGGGGCGGGGATTCTCTTTCTGGGGGCGGTGCGCCTTTCCTGGCGTCTCTGTCGGAGCGGCGGCGGTGACGCGGTGAAGAGCCGGGCCCGAGGGCTCATCGTGGGGGCCGGAGAGGCGGGAACGCTTCTCGTGCGTGATCTGCTCCGGGGCGGCGGCGATGTGCTCCCCCTCGGGTTCGTGGACGACGATCCGGCAAAGACCAACATGGAGATCGCCGGAGTGCGGGTTCTGGGGAGCACTGCCGCGCTTCGGGAACTGGTGGAGACGTTGCGGGTGGAGGTGCTTCTCATCGCCCTTCCCACCGTGGCGGGACATGTGGTGCGGAACATTCTCGACGACGTGGCGGAGACGGGCGTGCAGGTGCGCGTTCTCCCCAGCCTTCGCGAGCTGGCGGGAGGAGCGGTGAGTGTGAGCCGCCTGCGCACCGTCCGTCTGGAAGACCTTCTCTGCCGGGAGGCGATCCGGCTCGACCTGGAGGGCATCGACGGCATTCTCCGGGGGCGGACCGTGCTCGTCACCGGAGCGGGAGGGTCCATCGGCAGCGAGATCTGCCGACAGGTGCTGGCTCACGGTCCACGGGAGCTGGTGCTTCTCGGGCATGGGGAGCATTCCATCTACACGCTTCTGGAGGAGCTGGGAAACCTCAGACCGGTTCCTCCGTTGCGGGCGGTCATCGGTGACGTGGCGGATGCCCGAACCATGGAAGGCCTTTTCCGAGAGACCCGTCCGGGGGTGGTGTTTCATGCCGCCGCGCACAAGCACGTTCCTCTCATGGAGTTCAATTCCCGGGAGGCGCTTCGGGTGAACGCCCTCGGTACATGGACTGTGGCGCGCCTCGCCGGGGAATATGGCGCGGAGCGCCTGGTGCTCATCTCCACGGACAAGGCGGTGAACCCCACGAGCGTCATGGGGGCTGCCAAGCGACTGGCGGAGATGCTGCTCCAGGAGGCCCAGGGGGCCTATCCCGGAACGGCCTATCTGGCGGTGCGCTTCGGGAACGTCCTCGGCAGCCGGGGGAGCGTGGTTCCCAAGTTCGAGAAACAGATCAGGGAGGGCGGTCCCCTGACGGTGACCCACCCGGAGATGCGGCGCTACTTCATGCTCATTCCCGAGGCGGTGAGCTTGGTGCTCCAGGCTGCGGCCATCGGCGAGGGGGGCGAGCTCTTCGTGCTCGACATGGGTGAACCCGTGCGCATCGCCGCTCTGGCGGAGATGCTCATCCGCCTTCACGGCTACAGGCCCGACGGGGATATCCCCATTGTCTACACCGGGCTCCGTCCCGGGGAAAAACTTTTCGAGGAACTCTTCTACGATCCCGATCATGTTCTGCGGACCACGCACGAAAAAATCTTTGCCACCCGCCTCGAAGCGAGATCCGGCGAACGCCTGGCCGAGGCGCTCGCCGGCGCCCTCGCCGGAGGTGACGAGGCGGCGAGGGCGCTGCTCCGGGCGTGGGTGCCCACCTATGTTCCCGGAGGCGGAACACCTGCGGAGGAGTGCCCGGCGTGAGACGGGCTCCGGCGGCGGAGTCGAGGACAAAACGCTCTTTCGATGTGGCCGTCTCCGGGGTGGCGCTGATCCTGTTTTCGCCGCTCTTCGCGTTGCTGGCGCTGCTGATCCGTCTTCGTCTCGGCTCGCCGGTCTTCTTTCGGCAGATGCGCCCTGGGCTGTTAGGGAAACCCTTTTCGATGGTGAAATTCCGTACCATGACCGACGCCAGAGACGCGGAGGGGCGGCTTCTTCCCGATGGCGAGCGCCTGACTCCCTTCGGGCGTTTTCTACGGAGCACGAGCCTGGACGAGCTTCCCGAACTGTGGAACGTCCTCCGGGGGGATATGAGCCTTGTGGGGCCGCGCCCTCTTCTTACGGCCTATCTGGAGCGCTATTCTCCGGAGCAGGCCCGCCGGCACGAGGTGCGCCCGGGCATCACCGGTCTCGCCCAGGTGAACGGCCGCAACGCCCTCACCTGGGAGGAGAAGTTTCGCCTCGACGTGGTTTACGTGGACACCTGGACCTTCGCCCTTGACCTGCGGATTCTGGCGAAGACCGTCGTCGCCGTGCTCCGCCGGGAGGGGATCGCCGCGCCGGGGCAGAGCACGGTGGAGGAATTCCGAGGGAACGGCGAGGAACGGAGGTGAGCGGATGGGACGCTTCGTGGTCGGTGCCGGAGGACACGGCAAGGTGGTGCTGAGCCTCCTCCAGGCGTGCGGCGTGGCGGTGGATGCCGTTTTGGACGATACGCCCGCCCGCTGGGGTGAGACGCTTTTGGGCGTTCCCGTGACGGGGCCGACGGAGCTGCTCCTCGGGTTCGACGAACCAAGGGCGATTCTCGCGGTAGGGGGCAATGCCTGCCGTCTTTCCCTGGCGCGCCGCTTTTCCCGGGTGTACTGGGAGACGGCGATCCACCCCCGAGCCTGGGTGCACGAATCGGTCCGGATCGCTCCCGGCACGGTGGTTTTCGCCGGAGCGATCCTTCAGCCGGGAACGGAGATCGGAGCGCACTGCATCGTCAACACGGGAGCTCTTGTGGACCATGACTGCCGTATCGGGGAGGGTGTGCACCTTGCGCCGGGGACGTGCCTCGCCGGAGGCGTGACTTTGGGAAAGGGCGTCTTTTTCGGCGTGCGGAGCGCGGCGATTCCCGGCGTCTCCGTCGGGGACTGGACGGTCGTGGGGGCCGGGGGCGTGGTGGTGCGGGATCTTCCGGAGCGCGTCGTCGCCGTGGGTGTGCCCGCAAGGCCCTTGCGCCCTCTTCGAGCGGACGAAGCGCCGGAGTAAAAAAGTGCCGGAGAAAGAGGAGCGAGAAAACGGTGAAGAGGAATGCGGGCACCGCGGTTTAAAATGTTGCAACGCACTCGGGAGCATGCGATGCGAACGGAGATAGAGAGGGCGGATCCTCCTTGATCAGAGCGTCTCTATTAAGAAGCTCTATGATGCCCTCCTCTCTTGTGCCCGAGCGTATCACGTTTTGCGAGCCTGTGGCGTGTCGTATGAGAGCCTCTCCAAAGGGCGGAAGACGAAAGGCATCAGAGGGCGGGGCGTTTGAGGAAAAAAGGACTTTCTGTGCGGCGAGAGTGCGCCCAGAGGGAGAAACTGTGCCGGTTCCGTGTCGTACATAGTGCGGCAGGACGCGGAAACGGCCTGTCGCGATGCGCCGAAGAAGCCGGGAGGGGATCATGAACGATTGTGTCGCAACGCAGAAAGCATTTCCTCGAATTTATCTCTCACCGCCGCACATGAGCGGGTGCGAGATGGACTACGTCAAGGAGGCCTTCGACACCAATTGGATCGCGCCGCTGGGGCCCCACGTGGACGCCTTCGAGAGGGAGCTCGCCTCTCGGGTGGGCGTTCCGGGGGCGCTTGCCCTCAGTTCGGGAACGGCGGCGCTCCACTTGGCCGTCAAGCTGCTCGGAATTCGGCGGGGCGACCGGGTCTTCTGCTCCTCCCTCACTTTTTCCGCCAGCGTGAACCCCGTGCTCTACGAGGGAGGCGTTCCGGTCTTCCTCGACGCGGAGCCGGAGTCGTGGAACATGTCCCCGTCTGCGCTCGAGCGGGCGCTCGCCGACGCCGACCGGGAAGGAGCCCTTCCCAAGGCGGTGATCGTGGTGCATCTCTACGGACAGAGCGCGGACATGGATCCTCTGCGGGAACTCTGCGGCAGGTACGGCGTTCCGCTCTTGGAGGATGCGGCGGAATCCCTGGGCGCCACCTACAAGGGCAAGGCGAGCGGCACGTTCGGCGTCTACGGAATCTATTCCTTCAACGGGAACAAGGTCATCACTACCGGCGGTGGCGGCATGCTCGTGGCACACGATCCCGAGGCGATCCGGAAGGCCCGCTTCTGGGCGACCCAGGCCCGCGATCCGGCGCCGCACTACCAGCACTCGGAGATCGGCTACAACTACCGCATGAGCAATCTCCTCGCCGCAGTGGGGCGGGGGCAGCTCACCGTGCTGGATGACCGCATCCGGGCTCGACGGGCCATCTTCGAGCGGTACGCCGCGGCGTTGGGCGACCTTCCCGGAGTGATCTTCATGCCCGAACCGGCCTGGAGCCGTTCCAACCGGTGGCTTTCCGTGCTCACCCTCGACCCGGGCGCCACGAAGCACACCCCCGCGGAACTCCTCGCCGCCCTGGAGGCGGAGAACATCGAGGCCCGTCCCGTCTGGAAACCCATGCATCTGCAGCCCGTCTTCTCCGGGACTCTTTTCTATCCGCATGGCGGTGTCGCGCCCGAAGCCGCCTCCCGGAGTGAACCGGATCCCCGGGGAAGCAGCGTGTCGGACCGTCTCTTCGCCACGGGGCTCTGCCTTCCCTCCGGATCGGGGCTTTCCGAGGAGGAGCAGCAGCGGGTGATCCGCTGCGTGCGGCGCTGCCTCAAGGCGAAAGCGTGAGGGGCATGTTCTTCCGGAAGGGCTTTCTCTTCTTGGCGCCCCGGCGGGTCCGAATCCGGACACGCCGGCTGGAAAACGGAGGCGGGCGGCGTGTTCTCTGACGGGACGGCGCCGGTGGAAGCCTTCCGCGGAGGAGAGCGCTCTTCCGTGAGCGCTGGCGCTGCGCCGAGGCTTCTCTTCGTCGCCACCGTCGCGGTGACTCTTCGGAGCTTTCTCCTGCCCTACGCTCGGTATTTTCGCTCTCTGGGCTGGCGGGTGGACGGCGCCGCCGACGGCGTCTCCGGATGTCCTTCCTGCGCCGCTGCTTTCGACGCGGTGCACGATGTACCCTTCTCCCGAAATCCCCTGGCCGTGACATCCCTCGCGACGGCTGCGAAGCGCCTTCGCCTTCTCGCGGAGACGGAAAGATACGATCTTGTGCACGTCCACACCCCCGTGGCGGCCTTCGTCACCCGCCTGGCCCTGCGGCGGCTGCGGTCCCGGGGGCTTCGCGTGGTTTACACGGCCCACGGATTCCACTTTTTCGAGGGAGGTCCACCCCTGCGGAACGCGCTTTTTCTGGCGCTGGAGAAACTCGCCGGGAGCTGGACGGACCGGCTCGTGGTGATCAACGGCGAGGACGAGACGGCGGCGCGGCGTCACCGGCTCGTGCCGCCGGAGCGGCTCCGTCTCTTTCCCGGAGTGGGTGTGGACACCGCTGCCTTCGCCAGAGAGAGCGTCTCTCCGGAGTGCGTCGCCGCGGTGCGGAAAGAAATGCGCCTTCCCGAAGAGGCGCCCTTCTTTCTGATGGTGGCGGAGTTCAACCCGGGCAAGCGCCATCGCGATCTGCTGCGGGCCTTCGCAGGACTACCGCCTCGTGCGCCGGCGCCGCATCTGGTCTGCGCCGGCGAGGGGGCGCTTTTGGAGGAGACGAAGCGGCTGGCGGCGGAGTTCGGCGTGGCGGAGCGGGTGCGCTTTCCCGGCTACCGCCGGGATGTGAAGGTGCTGCTCAAGGGCGCCGCCGCCCTCGTGCTCCCCTCCGAGCGGGAGGGACTTCCGGTGAGCGTCCTCGAAGCGCTCGCCATGGAGACCCCCGTGATCGGGGCGGATGCCCGGGGCATTCGCGATCTCCTGCGGGACGGTTGCGGCCTCCTCGTTCCCGTGGGAGATGTGCGGGCGTTGTGCGACGCCCTCTGCCAGGTCCTCGCTCGCCCGGAAGAGGCGCGAGCCCGGGCGGAGCGGGGGCGCCGCCGGGCTCGCGAAATGGACATTTCGCGCCTCCTCGCCCTCTCGGAGGAGCTCTACCGGGAGCTTTTGGAAACCGGAGGCTCCCCTGGGGAGGGGGCAAGGCGCGCCTGAACAGACCAAAAAGAGCGAAAAAACCCGAAAAGGTGCTTCCGGCAGTGCTTTTCCAAGTCGGATCGCTCGTCGGATCTCGCCTTGTCCCTTCCGGGAGGATGAGGATAAGGATTATGTGCGGAAAAAAGGAGTCGTGTTCGTCCATGAACTATCGCATCGGTGTCGTCGGATTGGGATATGTGGGCATTCCTCTTGCCGTGGTCTTCGCGAGAAAGTTTCCTGTCGTGGGCTACGACATCGACGAGGAACGCGTCAAAGGGCTCCGGAACGGGTTCGACCGCACCGGAGAAGTTGCGCCGGAGGAGCTTCGGACGTCGTCGCTCCGGGTCACCTCCCGCCCGGAGGAGCTTCGGGAGTGCAACGTTCTGGTCGTCACCGTCCCCACCCCCGTGGACCGGTGGAACCGCCCCGACCTCGGCCCCGTGATCCGGGCCACCGAGACGGTGGGGTCCGTGCTTTCTTCCGGAAGCATCGTGGTCTACGAATCCACGGTCTATCCCGGGGTCACGGAGGAGATCTGCCGCCCCCTCCTCGCCCGCGTGTCGGGACTTACGCCGGGCGAGGATTTCTCGGTGGGTTATTCACCGGAGCGCATCAATCCCGGGGACAGAAACCACCGGGTGCATACCATCGTAAAGGTCGTCAGCGGCGAGGACCCAAAGACCCTTGAGGCTGTCGCTGAGGTGTACGGGGCCGTCGTCGAGGCGGGAGTGCACAAATGTCCGAGCATCCGCGTCGCCGAAGCGGCCAAGGTGATCGAGAACACCCAGCGGGATCTGAACATCGCCCTCATGAACGAACTGGCCCTTCTCTTCGACCGGATGGGCATCCGCACCGAGGACGTGCTCCGCGCCGCGGGAACGAAGTGGAACTTCCTTCCCTTCCGGCCGGGCCTCGTGGGAGGACACTGCATCGGCGTGGATCCCTACTATCTCACCTTCAAGGCGGAGGAAGTGGGCTACATTCCCCAGGTCATCCTCGCAGGGCGGCGCATCAACGATGACATGGGGCGCTTCGTGGCGCGAAAGACGGTGAAACTCTTCTCCCGGGCGAGGTACTCCCCCTGCACGGTGCGGGTGGGCATCTTCGGCCTCACCTTCAAGGAGAACGTGCCGGACCTGCGCAACAGCCGCGTGCCGGACATCGTGGAGGAACTCCGTTCCTTCGGCATCGCGCCGCTCGTGACGGATCCTCTCGTCACCAGCGCCGAGGCGGAACGGGAGTACGGTTTGCCCCTCACGCCTCTTGAAGAGATGCGCGAGCTGGACGCGGTGATCCTCGCCGTGGCGCACGACGACTACCGGGAGCGGGGAAGCGCCTTCTTCGAGGAGACCCTGCGGAAGCGCAAGGGGATTTTCGTGGACGTGAAGTCCCTCTTCGAGCCGGCGGATTTCGGCGAGGACGTGCTCTACTGGAGCTTGTAGCTTGCAGCTTGCAGCTTGTAGCTTGTAGGGTGGAGAGCACGCCGTCGGTCGGTACGCGCGTGTTGCTGCAACACAACATGGTGCGTGGTGGGGCGTTCTCCATACTGAAGCGGCGTGCGCGCATCGATGGGCGTCGGTGTCGCGGCGGCGCCTTGAAGAGCGGTGCCCCCGAGGGGCGTAGCGGCGCTTTCCGTGCCGTAAGCGTGATGCCGTAAGATCCTGTGTGCTTTTTGTGTTTGCGGGGCGTCCGTACGGTGGAGGAGGCGAGGCGCCGAAATCTTTCGAGACGCCTCCCTGAGAGGAGCGATTTTGATGACCGAAGAAAAATTTCACGGAAGCGCCTGCGGAAGCACCTTTTCCTACGGCCTTCCCCGGCCCGTTCTGGACGATCTGTTCGCCTCGCCGCGGTGTTGGCTTGTCACCGGCGCCGCCGGGTTCATCGGCTCCAACCTCGTGGAGGCTCTGCTGCGCCTTTCCCAGCGCGTGGTGGGGCTCGACAACTTCGCCACGGGGCACCGCAGAAACCTGGAGGATGTTTTGGCCTCCTGCGGCGATGAGGCGGCGAAGCGTTTCCGTTTCGTCGAGGGAGATATCCGCAACGCCGCTGCCTGTCGCGAGGCCTGCGATGGAGTGGATGTGGTGCTCCATCACGCCGCCCTCGGAAGTGTCCCCCGCTCCTTAGAGGATCCCCTGACCAGTCACGAGGTGAACGTGGACGGCTTCGTGCACATGCTCCTCGCCGCCCGGGACGCGAAGGTTTCCCGCTTCGTCTACGCCTCGTCGAGCTCGGTCTACGGAGACCACCCCACTCTGCCCAAGGTGGAAGAGGCCATCGGCAAACCTCTCTCGCCCTACGCACTCACCAAGCGCATCAACGAGGACTATGCGGCGGTGTTTTCCTCCGTCTTCGGCCTTTCCTGCCTGGGATTCCGTTATTTCAACGTCTTCGGACCGCGTCAGGATCCCGAGGGGCCCTACGCGGCGGTCATCCCCCGATGGTTCGCGGCCCTCGCCGAGGGAAAACCCGTCTCCATCTACGGCGACGGCGAGACCAGCCGCGACTTCTGCTACGTGGACAACGTGGTGCAGGTGAATCTTCTCGCCGGGACAAGCAGTGTTCAGGGAGTTTTCAACGTTGCCGTGGGAGAGCGCATCACCCTCAACGAACTCTACGAAATCGTCCGGGACCTGGTTGAGCCTGTCCGTCCCGGTGCGGCGCTTCTCCGCCCCCTCTACGAGCCCTTCCGCCCCGGGGATGTGCGCCATTCTCTCGCGGATGTAACGAAGGCCAAAACCCTTTTGGGATACACTCCTGTTCTGACCGTTCGGGAGGGGTTGCGTACCTGCGCCGCGTGGTATCTCCGGCAGAGGAACGTCGCCGGCGGCTAGAATGGAGAAAAACGAGCGAACGATGCCCTGGAAAGTGGTTCACCTCATCACCGGAACGGGAACGGGCGGGGCCGAAAGCATGCTCGCCAGGCTCGTGGAGCGCATGGATCGAAACCGCTTCGCCTCTTCCGTCGTCTCGATGTTGCCTGAGGGGCCGACGGCCGAAAAGATCCGCCGTTCCGGAATTGCCGTGACGAGTCTCGGCATGCCGAGAGGCATCCCCGATCCCCGGGCGATGGCACGTTTGGTCCGCTATCTCCGGAACGACCCCCCGGACCTTCTCCAGACATGGATGTACCACGCGGACCTACTGGGCGGCGTGGTGGGGAAAATGCTTGGACTCCCCGTGATCTGGAACATCCGCCACGCCAATCTGGACGAGTCGGCGAACAAGGCGGGTACGCTCGCCGTGGTCTCCCTCTGCGCCCGCCTTTCGGGACGCATTCCTGCGCGTATTCTGTGCAATTCCGAAATGTCCCGGACGCTGCACATCTCAAGAGGATATGCAGCGGGAAAGTTCACCGTCGTTCCCAACGGGTTCGATCTGGAACGCTTCGCCCCCGACGACAGTGCCGCAGCAAGGGTTCGGGCGGAATTCTCCATCCCTTCCGAAACGCCTCTTGTGGGCCTTGTCGCCCGTTTCGACCCCCAGAAGGACCATGGCACGTTTTTCCGCGCCGTGTCCCTCTTTCGCGGCATGGGCGGAAGAGCGACCTTTCTTCTCTGCGGTGACGGCGTCACGTTGGAGAACCCCGCTTTCCGAGCCTGTGTGGAGTCGTCGTTGTCCGAAGCGGAGCGGGGCGACCTGCGTTTCCTCGGGCGAAGAGACGACGTGCCCCGGCTCTCCGCAGCGTTTAACTTGGCGACGCTTTCCTCCCGAGGGGAATCCTTTCCCAATGCGGTGGGCGAGGCCATGGCCTGTGGAGTTCCCGTGGCGGCCACGGATGTGGGAGACGTGCGTTTCATTGTGGGAGACACGGGGCTCGTCGTTCCTGCGGGTGACCCTCACGCCCTGGCAACGGCATGGCGTTCTCTCCTTGCGGAAAGCGAAGAGGCGCGGAAGCGTCGCGGCGAAGCCGCACGAGAGCGGATACGGGCACTCTTCGATCTTCGTGCCGTCGTCGCGAGCTATGAGGATCTCTACGAAGAGATCCTCCTTGGCGGCACTTCGAAGAAAGGAAAAGGGTAGGAAGCTCTGAATAAAGGTCTTTCGCTTTTCCTTGACTCGGGTTGCATCAGGCTCTGCGAGGTGCCCTGCGGGGTCGGCGCAGCCTTCTTCAGAGGTCCCGATAGCGAGGGCAATGGAACAGCGCCTTCCCTCCAGAAAAGAAAGATTCCACAGAGCGTCCCCTTGACATGCTTCGTTTTGAGTCATATTCTTACTCGCAACGGCGCAATCCTTTGGGTGCGTTTTCTTGGTAAGGGAGTTGTTCTCGTGCTCGATTCCCTCATCACCTCAAAAACCCGTATCAAGCTTCTGTGCAAGTTCTTCCTGAACCCAGAGGCCCGCAGCTACCTCCGGGAGCTTGCCGACGAGTTCGGCGAGTCCACCAATGCCGTGCGGGTGGAGCTCAACCGTCTCGAAAAGGCGGGACTCCTCGCCTCCGAGACGGAGGGTCGGACAAAGGTCTTTTCCGCCAACACGCAGCACACCCTCTTCCCCGAAATCCACAATCTCGTCCGCAAGACCCTCGGCATCGACCAGCTTGTGGAACGCGTCCTCTCACGCATCGGCAATCTGCACATGGCCTTCATCACCGGCGACTACGCCAGGGGCGTGGACTCGGGCATTCTCGACCTCGTGCTTGTGGGGGATATCGACTGGAACTACCTGCAGCGTCTCGTGAGCACCGCCGAGGAGATCCTCAAGCGGAAGATCCGCGTCCTCGTCCTCCGGACGGATGAAGTGGAGCACATGAAAGATGCGCTTCGCCTCGACAAGGCCCTGGTGGTCTGGACCGCCGAGGGGCAGAAAGGATCCTGACGCCGTGTGCGGTTTTGCGGGATGTCTCGACCTGTCTCGTTCCACGGGAGAAGAGCGTCTGAAGCAGTTCGCCGCTTCCATGGCGGATCGCATGCGGCATCGTGGTCCCGATTCGAGCGGTGTCTGGGCGGACGAACAGTGCGGGGTTGCCTTCGGACACCGCCGTCTCGCCATCCTCGATCTTTCGCCGGAGGGAAACCAGCCGATGCCTTCTCCTGGAGGGCGTTATGTCATCGCCTTCAACGGAGAGATCTACAACTATCTGGACATCCGGGAGGAACTGGAAAGGGCGGGGGGCGTGCGCCCCTGGCGGGGACATTCCGACACGGAAGTGCTTCTCGCCGCCTTCGAGGCCTGGGGCGTGGAGGAATCCCTCCGGCGTGCGGTGGGTATGTTCGCCTTCGCCCTCTGGGACAGACAGGAGCGGACCCTCGTCCTCGCCCGCGATCGGGCCGGGGAAAAACCGCTCTACTACGGACGGGCCGGTTCGTGGTTTCTGTTCGGATCGGATCTCGCCGCGCTGCGGGCACATTCGGCTTTCCGCGCCGACCTCGACGGAGCTGCTCTGGCCCTTTATTTTCGTCACAATTATATTCCCGCGCCGCACAGCGTCTACCGCGGCATCTTCAAGCTCTTGCCCGGAACAGTCCTCCGCATCGACCCCGAAAAAATCGACGCTCCTTTCCGTCCTCGATACTATTGGTCTCCCCGGGAACGGTTCGAGCACGCTCTGGACAACCCCTTCCGCGGCACGGAGGAAGAGGCGGTGGAGCAGCTCGATTTTCTGCTCCGGCGATCCATCCGGGGACAGATGCTCGCGGATGTCCCCGTAGGCGCCTTTCTCTCGGGGGGCATCGATTCATCCCTCGTGGTGGCCCTCATGCAGGCCCAGTCGAGCAAGCCCGTCCGGACCTTCACCATCGGGTTCAAAGAAGAGGGGTACAATGAGGCCCATTTTGCCAAGGCCGTGGCGCGGCATCTCGGCACGGAGCACACGGAACTCTACGTCACCCCCCGGGAGGCGATGGAGGTTATTCCCCGAATTCCGGAGATCTACGCCGAGCCCTTCGCGGATTCCTCCCAGATTCCCACCTACCTGGTGGCCAGGCTGGCCCGTTCGCACGTCACCGTCGCCCTCTCCGGCGATGCCGGGGACGAATTGTTCTGCGGATACACGAACTACGCGCACATGCGTCGACTCTGGGGAACTCTTTCCCGGATTCCTCTTGCCCTGCGCGAAGCCGCCGGTTTTCTCCTGCGCGGCGTGGCCCGGTCCGGCCTGAGAAACCTCGTGCCGAAAGATCTCGCAGGGTGCCTCGATGCTCCGAGGCTCGAAAAACTGGCGGCACTCACCGCCGCAAAGACGCCGGAAGACGCCTTCCGGAGCCTGGTGTCCCACACGCAGGGCCCGGGGCGCCTGTGCGGCTGCTCCGAGGGCGCGTCGTTCCTCACGTCGCCGTCCTGTGGGCCCCGAAAGGGATCTCTTATGGAGCGTCTCATGTTTCTCGATTTCGGCATGTATCTTCCCGACGATATCCTCGTGAAGGTGGACAGAGCCGCCATGGGAGTGAGCCTTGAGACGCGGGTTCCTCTGCTGGATCACCGCATCGTCGAGTTCGCCTGGAGCCTGCCGCTGTCGTTCAAGGTGCGCGACGGAAAGGGGAAACACCTGCTTCGGGAACTTCTCCATCGCTATGTGCCGAAAGAGCTGGTGGAGCGTCCGAAGAAGGGCTTCGCCGTTCCTGTACGCCGATGGCTCGACGCGGATCTCGCACCGCTTGAGAAGTGCTCTCTCTCCAGGCTCCGTCGCGACGGAGTCGTTTCGTTGTTCGGAAGAAACGATGGAGAAGGCGTTTTCGGAGGGGAAAAAACGAACGAGTCGCTTTCTCCGGAACTGCGCTGGGGTTTGGTACAGTTGCATCAATGGCTGGGGGAATGATCAATGGATGCGGCGGGTAAACTGTGGAAAGGACTTTCTCTGACGGGTAAACTTCTCGCCCATCGTCCCAGGGGATGGAAGGACTATGTGTTGAACGGCCTGTCCTGTCTTGCCGGGAGCGGGCGAAGCCTGGGGCGGCCGGTGCATGTCACCATCGAGCCGGCGACCGTGTGCAATCTCACGTGTCCGGTTTGCGAAACGGGAGCAGGTTGCCTTGAAAGGCCCGGACAGCTCATGTCTCTTGACGAGTACAAGGCCATTCTCGGCAGGCTTCCTGATTCCGTGGGGGCGATGATGCTCTATTTCATGGGAGAAACATTCCTGAATCCCCATGCCTACGACATGATCCGCCTTGCCCGGGAACGGGGCATTTTCGTCGAAACCTGCACCAACGGGGATTTTGTGGATCCGCAGTGCCTCGTGGACTCCGGAATCGACATGGTGAGTTTTCAGATGGACGGTGCCAGTGCGGCGACCCACGGAACATACAGAGTCGGGTCTGATTTCGAGCGTGTCGTTGCGAACCTGCGGCGCACTGTGGCGCTGCGCGACAAGCAGGGGCGGAGGATCCCAAGAATCACCGCAGGGCTCATTGTCATGCGGCACAATGTGCACGAGATCGAGGCGTTTCGGAAAAAGGCCTTGGAAGAATGGGGCGTCGATGATGTGGACATCGTTTCACCCTGCGTCCGGACCTATGCGCAGGGAGTGGAAATGATTCCCGACGACGATGCCTTCTGGCTCTACGACCGAAAACGATTTGAAGAGGAACATGTCCTCCGCCCCCGCTGGACACTTCCCTGGTACGGCTGTTCCTGGATCTACTTTTCCCTGACGATTCAGGTGAACGGCGATGTCGTTCCCTGTTGCCGCGACCCGAGAGGCAAACACGTGCTGGGTAATGTGTTTCGTCAGTCTGTGAGCGAAATCTGGAATTCACCGAGGATGCGTTCCCTCCGGAGGAATATCCGCCAGGGGCGAAGGCCTTTCCTGTGTGATCTCTGTTCGGGATTCGGAGTGCCCAGGGTGCGGTGGCGTTCATGAGCATCCTCGAAAATGTGGTTGCCCTGGCGGCGTATTTCGGCGTCGTCCTCGGTGCGCGGCTGATCCCCTTCGTTTGGTCACGTGCCTACGGTATCGACAACTGGTATTGGAAACTGTACCTGGAGGAATACCGCAGAACGGGGTGTATCCCCGTTACTCTTCCCTATTATCTGCTCGAACACCAGGAACAGTGGTATCCTCCGCTCTTTCCCTGGCTTGTGGGAAAATTGCCGGAGAAAGTGGAGGAACGGGCAGGCTGGCTTGTCGCTCCCGCCCTTGATGCCTTGACGGGAGTCCTGATTGCGGGCTATGTGCATTTCGTCTTCGGAATGGTCGCCGCTTCGGTGACGGCGCTCGTCTACGCGCTTTCCCCGGTTCTCGAGGACTACAATGTGCAGCTCAATCCGAGAACGCTCGGAAACCTTTTTTACACGGCACTCATGCTGCTTCTGCTTCAGCGAAATCTACCTCTTCCGGTCGTGGTTTTCGCAGCGGGATTGCTTCTCGGACTCATTGCGTTGCTGCACAAGATGACGCTGCAATTGACCCTGTTCTCTCTGTTGTTCCTCTCGCCTCTCATTGGATGGAAGACGGCTTCCTTAGTCTTTCTCGCAGGTTTGGCCATGGCGTTTCTCCTCAGTGGAGGTTTTTATTGGAAGGTACTCTTGGCCCATTGGGACATCGTTACCTTCTGGAACAGGAACTGGCGTTGGCTCAACGCGCACCAGTATTACGACTCGCCTTTGTACGCACACCTGCGGCCGACCGAGTACCGGGACAACCGTCTTCACAGGGAGGGAGTTCGCGGTGTGCTGCATCACCTTAAGCTCCTGGCGGGGATGCTTCCCGCATCGCTTTGTCTTTTCGCCGCCTTGGCTATAGTTCGAGGGGATGTATTTCCGGAGAGCCGTTCCGCATTCTGGGCGTGGTTTTTCGCTGTCGAAAGTTTTGCTCTCCTGACGACGTTCGTTCCCCAACTCAAATGTCTTGGTGCGGGCATCCTCTATCAGTTCAATGCGGCGGTGCCGACTGCGCTGCTCGCGGGAATGCTTGTCGCCCCTGGTTTTTCAATCTGGAGCGTGGGTTCAGTGCTCTGTAACGGCATGGGCTTTCTCTGGGTTTTGCGACGGTTGCGACAGAAGGCCAGAGCCGGACAGAACAGTTTCACGCAGGATCTGAGTGCGATGTTCGATGTGTTGCGGGCAAAGCCGGATGGTCCTGTATGGTGTATTCCGCTGCATATCTGCGATGCGGCGGCCTATTTTTCGAGAAAACCCATTATGTGGGGTGGGCATTCGTTCGGATTTTCCATCCTTGAACCGGTGTTTCCCGTCCTGCGGATTTCCCTGGAGGAAGTCTTCCGAAGGTTTCAGGTCCGCTATCTGGTTGTCGACAAACGATATGTTCCGGAATTGATCCTTCACCTCACCGAACAAATTGGACAGCCCGTCTTCGAATGTGGGCATTACACCCTTTGGGAGAAGGAGCCGAGCTGATGAGCGAGATCAAAAGGGCAGTGCAATCGGAAAATTCCAGTGCTTTGTGCCTTTTTTCCCTCATTGACCTCGAGGAAATGCTCGCCAAGGGAAACATCTGGTATGTTCGGCATTACGAAGCTCTCTTCGACAGGGTGTATGTCTGCTATCTTTACAGTTCACGCACCAGGGCAATCACTCGAGGCAACACCACGCTTATTGCCTTTGGAAGCGGTGGGCCGAAGTTTTTGAACATGCTTCTTGCACCGATCAGGCTTTTACGCGTTGCGTCGTTTCTGAACCTCTCGACGTTTCTGTCGGCGGATCTTCTTTTTTCCTGGTGGTCATTTCTCCTGCTGCGACTTCTCAAAAAACGCCGCTTCGTCCTGATGCCGGTCTGCATGCCCCACGAGTTGTTCAGGAATGGAGGTGCAACCCTCATCGGACTTCCGCGGTGTGTGGAGCGAATCCTTGTCCGGACGAGTTTTTTTGCCTCTTCCGGAGTCGCAACGATAAGAACAGCGGGCGCTTATGTGGACTGGCTTACTTCGTATTCTGCGTCGCGAGAGAAGCTCAGGATATTTCCGGTTCTTCCGGAAACATTGCCATCAATGGGTTTTCTGGCGAAAGCATGGAATCTTTCCCGAAAGGACGATGACGGTAGCCCTGCGGGAACGTTCAGAATACTCTATGTCGGAGGATTACGAAAAGAAAAGCTTGTGGATCATTTGGTGCGGATGCTCAAGTGTCTGGTCGAGGGCTCGATGGGGTTTATCTCTTATCGTTTGCGAATCGTCGGGGATGGTCCTTGTCGAGAAGAACTGGAAACGTTGGCCCTGTCTCTTGGCGTGCAACATTGCGTCGAATTTGCCGGAGCGGTTTCCAACGAATCGCTGGTGGAGGAATACGCCGCTGCGGATGTTTTTGTTTCTCCTCTGACAGGAACTTCCTTGAGGGAGGCTGCGCTGTGTGCGATGCCCCTTGTCGCGTACGGGATAGACTGGGTTCCCGGGGTGTTCACCGATGGCGAGGACATCCTCCTTGCCGAGGGTGGTGATTATGAAGGTCTGGCAAAGCGAGTGGAATTATTGTACGACGATGCCGCTTTGCGGAGAAAACTTTCGGGTAATGTCCGTGAGCTTGCGTGGCGGCTTTTCGCCATGCCGATGGATGCGCGCGAGACGATAGGAAAAGAATTGGAGCGCATGTGTTCATTGGAGATACGTGTTCCTGGAGCATGAAGTTCTTTTGTGGATTCTGTCCGAGTGCCCGAAACCTATGAACGAGTGGGAGGTCCGTATAGTATGCAGAACAAACAGGATATCAGTGGTGCAAAAATCCTTGTCATCGGCGGTGCTGGCTTCATCGGTTCCCATGTGGTGGACGAACTCCTGAAGGAAGACGTGGCGGAGATTGCGATCTACGACAATTTCAGCCGGGGGACGCAGGACAACATTGCACAGTCCCTCCGGGATCCGCGTGTCAAGGTCTTTGAGCTGGGGGGAGATATCCTTCAGACGGACATTCTCGATGAGGCGGTCAAGGGCAAGGATTACGTTTTTCATCTCGCCGCTCTCTGGCTGCTTCACTGTTACGACTATCCGCGAAGCGCCTTCCACGTCAACATTGAAGGGACGTTCAATGTTCTTGAGGCCTGTGTCCGTCACAAGGTTAAAAAACTCATCTACTCTTCCTCGGCCTCCGTCTACGGCGATGCCGTCGAACTTCCCATGACCGAAGATCACCCCTACAACAACAAGACCTTCTACGGGGCCACCAAGATCGCCTGCGAACACATGTGCCGCGCCTATTACAACCGTTACGGTCTCGATTACACCGGGCTTCGGTACATGAATGTCTACGGAGCCCGTCAGGATTACAAAGGAACCTACATCGCCGTTATCATGAAGATGCTCGACCGTCTTGATCAGGGACTTCCGCCTCAGGTCTACGGCGACGGCTCGCAGGCCTACGACTTCATCTACGTCAGCGACGTCGCCCGGGCGAACATCTGCGCCAGGAAGTCCCCGGCCCCCGACAGGACCTACAACGTCGGTTCCGGTGTCCAGACATCCATCCTCGATCTCACGAAGATGATTCTCAAGGTTACCGGATCGGACCAGCAGATCCAGTACGAGCCCGCCGGTAAAACCTTCGTCACCAATCGGATCGGTGATCCGCGCCTTGCGACGGAAGATCTGGGATTCACCTATACCGTGGAACTCGAGGATGGCTTGCGCAGACTGATCGAGTGGCGCAGCGCTCACAAGGAGCTTGTCGAACAGCGACGAAAGAAGGCCTGACCGTGAGGACGACGATGAAAATACCCATCACGAAACCCTATTTCGACGCGGAGGAGAGAGAGAGCATCGTAAAGCCTCTCGATACCGGATGGATCGTTCAGGGGCCGTATGTTGCGGAGTTTCAGGAGCGTTTCGCCGCCTATGCGGGAGCGTCTCATGCGGTAGCCACGTCGAACTGCACCACGGCACTGCATCTTTCTCTTCTTGCCCTCGGCATCGGAAAGGGCGACACCGTGGTGGTGCCATCTTTCACCTATGTGGCGACGGCGAACGCCGTGGAAGCGGTGGGAGCGAAGCCCGTCTTCTGCGATGTCGATCTGCGGACATTCTGCATGGATGTAAACGAACTCGAACGCATTCTCTCCGACGACAAAGTAAGGACCGTAAAAGCGGTGATGCCCGTCAACCAGTTCGGTCTCTGTGCCGACCTCGTAAAAATCCGTGAGCTTGCCGACCACTACGAAATTAAGATGATCGAAGATTGCGCATGCAGCTTTGGTGGATTCCTCGACGGAAGACACTCCGGCACCTTCGGGCATGCGGGGTGCTTTTCCTTCCACCCGCGCAAGGCCATCACCACTGGAGAGGGCGGCATGGTCATCACCGACGACGCCGACGTGGTGCGAAGCGTCTCTTCCCTGCGGGATCACGGCGCGTCCAGATCGGACCGGGAGCGGCACGGCCAGAAGGGGAGCTTTTTCCTTCCCGAGTTCAACGTGGTGGGCTATAACTTCCGTATGACCGATTTTCAGGGTGCCTTGGGCGTTTCTCAGATGAAGAAGGCGGAGATGCTTCTCGAAGGACGCCGGGCCGTGGCGGCGCGGTATGACGAGGCGTTGCGTGAGTTCACCTGGCTCACGCCACCTCTCGTTCCTGAAAAGCATGTGTCGGGGTACCAATCCTACGTGTGCCTTTTCGCCTCCCCGGAAGATCTTTCGCGTCTCACCCGGGATCGCATAGACAGTCTCCACGAGAAAAGAAACGCCTTCATGTCGTTTCTGGAGGAGCGGGGGGTTTCCACGCGCCAGGGAACCCATGCGGTGCACACCCTTGGATATTATAGAGACACCTATGGCCTTTCCGACGAAGACTACCTCATGTCCTACGCGGCGGATCGCCTCAGCGTGGCGTTTCCTCTCTATTTCGGAATGACGGACGAGGAATTCGCCTACGTCATCGATGCCATACGGGAGGGAGGGCAGCGCTGATGTGCGGTATCTCCGGCGTCTTCAACGTGAACGGAAGGCCCGTCTCGCCGGTGACGCTCCGGAAAATGGCCGACGCGATGGCTCATCGGGGCCCCGACGGCGAGGGGTTCTACATCGACAGTTTTCTAGGGCTGGGTCATCGCCGACTTGCCATTATCGATCTTTCTCCCCTGGGACACCAGCCCATGACATCGGATTGCGGACAGTTCGTCATCACCTTCAACGGAGAGGTCTACAATTTCCGTGAACTCCGAAAGGATCTGGAGGAAAAAGGTCACGCCTTTCGTTCCCGCACGGATACGGAGGTCGTTCTCCACGCCTATATGGAGTGGGGGAACGCGTGCGTGGAGCGGTTCAACGGCATGTTCGCCTTTGCGATCTGGGACCGGACGAGGCAGGAATTGTTCCTGGCCAGGGATCGTTACGGCATCAAACCGCTCTATTACACGTTTCTCGGCCCGAAGTTTCTCTTCGCCTCGGAACAGAAGGCGATCCTCGCCCATCCCGATGTGCGGCGTGATCTGGATCTGGAAGCACTTCTGGAATATTTTACATTTCAGAACATCTTCACGGACAAGACGCTTCTCAAGGGAATCAGGATTTTTCCCGCGGGATGCTGGGCAAGGCTTTCTCTCGGCACCCGGGAAACAACTCTGCAGGTGCATCGTTATTGGGATTTTGATTTTCGTGAGCCCGAGAATGTCTGTTCGGAGGAAGAGTACGCGGAAGAACTGGATCGCCTGTTCCGTCAGGCTGTGAAGCGTCAGCTCGTGAGCGATGTGGATGTGGGAGCCTATCTGAGCGGTGGCATGGATTCGGGCTCCATCACCGCCGTGGCGGCCACGGAACTTCCCTACATGAAGACCTTCACGTGCGGTTTCGATCTCCATTCCGCTTCCGGCCTCGAGCTCGGATTCGACGAGCGGGAAAAGGCCGAATACATGTCCTATCTGTTCAAGACGGAGCACTACGAGATGGTTCTCAAAGCGGGGGACATGGAGCGGGTCATGCCTAGATTGGCGTGGCATCTCGAAGAGCCGCGCGTGGGACAGAGCTATCCGAACTATTATGCCGCGCAGCTCGCTTCCAAGTTCGTGAAAGTGGTCATTTCCGGCGGAGGCGGGGATGAACTGTTCGGAGGATATCCCTGGCGGTATTACCGGGCGGCGGTTTGTGCCGATTTTGACGACTACATCGACCGTTACTACCAATACTGGCAGCGTCTCGTTCCCAATACGGTCCTGCGGGAGCTTTTCAAGCCCGTCTGGAACGAGGTGAAACACGTCTGGACCCGGGATATTTTCAAGAACGTTTTCGCGGACCGGAATCAAGCCCCCTGTTCGCCGGAGGAGTATATCAATCATTCCCTGTATTTCGAGGCAAAAACCTTTCTCCATGGCCTGCTGGTCGTAGAGGATAAGCTTTCCAGTGCCCATAGCCTGGAAACCCGGGTTCCGTTCCTCGACAACGATTTGGTGGACTTTGCCATGAAACTGCCGGTTCGGATGAAGATCTCGAATCTCGAAAACGTCCTCCGCATCAATGAGAACGAGCCGGTGAACAAGTCGACGCTTTACTTCCAGAAGACGAACGACGGGAAAAACCTGTTGCGGAAAGTCATGAAACGGTACATCCCGGACGAGATCACCTCCGCACAGAAACAGGGTTTTTCCGCTCCGGATGCGTCATGGTTCAAGGGGGAGAGCATTGAGTACGTGCGCAGGACTCTCGAGCGTGACAGGGCGAGGCTGTATTCGATTTTTGATGTTTCCGGAGTGGACTCCCTGATCTCCGAACATCTCGAAGGGCGTCAAAACCGTCGCCTTTTCATCTGGTCTCTTTTGAATCTGGAAGAATGGCTGCGACAATATCGATGACACAATCTCGAGATCGAAAGAAACGTCGCGTTCTCGTCACGGGAGCGGGCGGGCTTATCGGAGGGGAAACCTGTCGATTGCTTTTCGACGCAGGTTACGATGTCCTTGCCCTGTACAGGAGTCCTTCCGGTGTTCATGAAACCTTTCCTTGGACCAGATGCTACCTTGACCTCGAAGAAGAGGGGGCACGTGAGAAATTGGAAAAACTGCTTCCTCTGTACGGAATTGTTCATTGCGCTGCTGTGATTCCTTCTGTTTTTCAGGGGGAAGAAGCGGAGAAGGCAAGTGCTCGTAATAAGAACATAGACCTAGTTATGACGTCTCTTCGCGCTGGAACAAGAAAATTTATATATTGTTCGAGTTCCAGCGTCTATAGAGTTCCTTACGCAGAGAAAGTAGACGAATCATTCTTTGTCGAAGCTCGCGGTGCCTATCAGAAAGAAAAAATTACTATGGAACGAGAATGTCTCCGAAATTTTTTGGAAAATGCGTTTGTCTTTCGCATTTGTGCTCCCTATGGCTCAAGACAAAAAAATCGCACTGTTCTTAAGATGTTCATAGAGAATGCCATGGAAGGACGGAGCCTGCTCTATCATGGCTCGGGGGGGCGACAACAGGATTTCACTCACGTGAGAGATGTGGCTATGGCAGTGTTATGTTCGCTGGAACCTGAAACACGAGGCGGCATTTTCAACGTGGCAGGAGGTGCTCCCATCACGATGAAGAACCTTGCAGAACTTGTCGTCCGCCTTGTGCCCGACGGTGGAAGCAAGGTTTTTTCCTCTAGACAGCCAGATCCACAGGAGGGATGGACGGCACCTTTCTGTATCGATAAAGCTCGCCTGGAATTGGGGTGGACACCTAGGGTTTCTCTGGAGGAAGGGATTCGCGATTGGGCTGACGAGATCAGGAAGGGAATGCCATGAAAATCGCCGTTATTTCGGACGTTCACGGCAATCTGGTCTATCTGCGCGCCTGCCTTGGGGAGATAGAACGTTTGGGCTGCGATGTCCTTGTCTGTCTCGGAGATACCGTGGGCTATTTCCCGGACGCCCTGCCCTGTATGGAAGAACTCGAGTCCATGAAGGGACACCATCTGATGGGCAATCACGAGGCGATGCTGCTTGGTCTTCTTCCTCTTTCCGCAGCGAACGATTGCGTCTATCGCCTGCACAAGGTACGGGAGGTTCTTCCCGAATCGCGGTTGGCCTGGCTCGGGCAGTTGCTTCCGTTCTGGGCGACAACCCTTGACGCGCGAAGGCTCCTGTTTGTCCATGGTTCTCCGTGGGACCCGTTGCGGGGGTACGTGTATCCTGATGCGGTCGAGGAGATTTTGGGGACGCTGCCGTTCGATGCGGTTTTTATGGGGCACACCCATCGTCCGTTCTGCACGGCGCTGAACGGTGTCCTGGTGGTCAATGTGGGTTCATGCGGTTTGCCCAGGGATGTGGGGAATTCTCCCTCGTTTGCGGTGTACGATACGCAGCTGGGTGAAGTGGTGATGCACAGGGTCGTCGGAGAGTTGGAAGAAGTTCTCCGGCGGTACGGGAATGCGCACCCAGCCGTGCATGCGTGTCTCTGCCGAAGGAGTGGCATATAAAAAGCAAGGTTGTGAACCTAAGGGAGGATCAAGACCCATGGAAAAACTACCTGTCATGATCACCGGTATCGGAGGCGGGGGACACGGAGAGCAGATCCTGAAGGCGCTTCGCATGGCTCAGACACCGTATCTTCTCGTGGGGGGGGACATGAATCCCTATAGCAAGGGGCTGGCGGAGGTGGACTACCCCTATATTCTTCCTCCCGCCACATCGCCGGAATACATCGAAGCGGTCCTTCGGGTGTGCAAACGTCATTCTGTCCGTGCGCTTTTCCACGGAAGCGAGCCGGAACTGAGGGCCTTCAGTCGTCACAGAGACCTTTTCGAGTCGGAGGGTGTTTTTCTCCCAATTAATCCGGCGAATGTGATCGACATCTGCATGGACAAGTTCAGAACCGTCGAATGGCTTGAGAAGTATGGGTTCAACGTCCCGAGGAGCAGGTCGGTTTCCTCGTTGGAAGACCTAAAAGAAGTGGATTTCTTCCCGGCGGTCTTGAAGCCTGTGGTTGGCGGTGGCGGGTCCAACAATCTCTTTCTTGCGCAGGACAGAAAGGAGCTGAATTTTCTCGGTGCGTCCCTCCTTTTGAACGTCGGGCGTTTCATCGTTCAGGAATACGTGGGTTCCGTGGACGGAGAGTACACGGTGGGAGTACTTTTCGACATGGAGGGAGTGTTTCTGAACTCGATTGCCGTCAAGAGGATGATTCTGTCGGGATTGAGCAACCGGATC
>NZ_JARKPW010000090.1:0-12155 GCF_029975095.1 Aminiphilus sp. | reverse complement strand
AATGACCGGAGGAAGGGCACGGAAGCGCCCTCCCACGGTGACGACGAAGATATTCTCGATGACGATGCTCATGCCCATGGAGGCGATGAGAAGGTAGAGGGTGACGTTGGTCCGCTCACGGATCGGTTTGTAGGCAAGTCTTTCCGTGAGAATGGCGCTGGCTCCCGCGGCGAGAAGGGACAGTCCGCCCGCGAGCCAGATGTTCATCCCCAGGGTCTTCAGGGCGAAGTAGCAGGAATAGCCCCCGATGACGAGAAAACTTCCGTGGGCGAAGTTGGAGAAGAGAAGGATCGAGTACACCAGGGAGTAGCCTACGGCGATGAGGGCGTACACCGATCCCAGCGACAGGCCGTTGATGATCTGCTGCAGAAGAGTACCCAACAGTGACTCACCTCGTTTCGTGTGCATGAGAAAACACGAAAATGGGAAGGGCTCCCCGCAGGGAGAGCGAGGAGCCCTTCACGCGGATGGGAATCCGGGGCGTACTGGAAAAAGTACACCCCGGATTCCTCTAGGGTTTGACCTTTTTGAAGAACTGACCTTTGCCGTCCTTGGCGATGAGAACGACACCGTCTTTGTCCTGAGGATTGTGGTCGGCGGGATTGATGGTGAGCGTGGCGTGGTGGAGCTGCAGGTCCTTGGTCGCCTCAAGGGCGTCGCGGATCTTGACGGGATCGGCTTCGCCGGCCCGTTCGATGGCGTCCTTGAGCCAGTAGATCGCGTCATAGGCCATGACGCCGTTGGCGAATTCCTTGCACTCGTCGTTGTACTTGGCCTTGTAGTCCGCGAAGAACTTGGCCATGTTGGGGTCCTCCGGAGCCACGTGCGTGATCCAGTAGGAATTCTCCATGGCGTCTCCGGCGATTTCCCACATGAACTCGCCGTAGCCGTCGCCGCCGATGAAGACGATCTCGTTCATGCCGAGTTCCCGGGCCTGTTTGATGATGAGGGCCATTTCCTTGCCCATGTTGGGGAGGACGAGCACGTCGGCGTTCTTGTTCTTGATCTCCGTGAGCTGCGCACGGTAGTCCACATCCTGAGCGCCGCGGAAGCCGAGATCCGCCACGATCTCGCCGCCGTATTCCTTGTAGCTTTCCACGAAGAACTCCCGGAGGCCCTGGGAATAATCGCTGGCCACGTCGTAAAGGATGGCCGCTTTCATCTTGCCGAGGTCCTTCGCCGTGAAGTTGGCGATGAGTTTGCCCTGATAAGGATCGGTGAAGCAGATGCGGAAATTGTAGGGTTTCACCTTTCCGTCCTCGCCGACGGTGACGAGGGGGTTTGTGGGCAACGTGCCGATCTGGGGAACCTGCTTGCTGTTCACGAGGGGCGCCGTGGCGATGTTGCCGCCGCTGCCGTTGGGTCCGATGATGGCGACGACCTTGTCCTCATCAATGAGTCGCCGTGCGGCATTCACGGCATCTTCGGGACGTGCTTTCCAGTCGTAGACGATGAGTTCGATCTTTTTGCCGAGGACTCCTCCGGCGCCGTTGATCTCATCGAGGGCGAGCTTTGCGGCCATTTCTTCGGTCTTGCCGTAGGCAGCCCAGTCACCGGTGAGCGCGGCGATGTGTCCGACCTTGATCGTATCCTCCGCAAAGGCTGCTCCACAGATCGTTCCCGCCAAAGCCAGAAGAAGCACCGTCAACGCCAGTTTCCGCAAGGAAACCACCTCCAGATAGGATTGAATGTCCATTCGGACCAATTGGAATTGTAGCAGAAAAGACTGGATCGTGTCTCTGTCGCAAATGTCATAATCCTGTGCACATTTCAACGCTTGTAACCGATGATGTTCCGGAGCAGGTGCCTGCGGTCCGTCACGTCCTCTTCGGTCTCCACACCCGTGGAGGCGAATCCGTCCACCACTCCCGCGACGCCCCGGCCCTGGTCCGTCTCACAGACAATGACCTGAAGGGGGTTTGCCGTCGCTGCGTCGATGCGGCAAACTTCCTGAACGTCCTTGATGCGGTCAAGCACGTTGATGGGATATCCGTTCCGGAGCAGGATGACGAAGGTGTGTCCCGTGCGAAGTTTCATGGCGTTGGCAACGGCGGCTGTAACAAGGTCCGGGGCGTTGCCGTCTCTGCGGACGAGACAGGGACCGGAGGCCTCGCAGAAGGCGATGCCGAATTCGAGCCGGGGGCCCGCAGTGACGAGGGCCTCGTAGAGATCCTCCACGGTCTTGATGAAATGACTCTGGCCGAGGATGAGATTACATCCTTCGGGAATATCCATCTGTTCCACCGACCACCCTTTGATCGTTACGGCACTCATTTGTTCCACCTCCCGGTGATATTCGGACGAAAGCAAACTTTCGAACAGCTCGCTATGGCTGCACTGGCAACGTAAAAGCGCTCACTGCGCTTCGCCGGAGAGAAAATCCTCGCGTATGCGTTTGCGGAGTTCTGCGTCGAGCAATACCCGGAGTGTTCCGAAGGCAAGGGCTTTCGCGCCCAGGAGGATGCCAGAGTGTGCGGCGGGAGAGGCGCAGAGAGCGGCGAATTCCCGCGTGTGCAGTGCCATGGGCTCCTCCGTGAGGGCGAGTACCGGCTGAAGAGCGGGGCAGCGGAAGCTCACGTTTCCCACGTCCGAGGATCCTCTCGGTTCCGGAGCGGAATGTACGGGGATGTTCAGGTTCCGGAAGACGTCCTCCATCATGGATTCCGCGGTAGGGTCGGGTTTCAGGTTGTCGAAGCTCGCCTCATAGTTGCGCCATGTCACGGAGGTTCCCGTGGCGAGGGCGGCGCCCCTGGCACAGTTGTATATTTTTTCCATAAGTTCGTTCAGATAGGTGCGCCAGGGGGCACGGAAATAAAAACGGGCGGAGGCGCTTTCGGGGACGATGTTCGGTGCGGCGCCGCCCTCCCGGACGATACCGTGCATGCGCACCTCCGGTCGGACGTGTTGGCGGAGCATGTCCACTGCGTGGAAGAGGAGCTGCACGCCGTTCAGCGCGTTGTGTCCTTCCCAGGGCATGGCCGCAGCGTGGGCGGCCTTTCCCTTGAAGGTGAACTCGATGGCGTCCATGGCGAGACATCGGTAGCGTACAAAGCTTTTTCCAGCACCGGAATGGATCATCATGGCCAGGTCCGTGTCGTCGAAAATGCCCTGGGCCGCCATGGAGACCTTGGCGCCGTTGGTTTCCTCCGCGGGAGTTCCCACGATCCACAGGGTCCCGTTCAGCTGGTTCATCACCGGAGCAAGTCCAGCGGCGGCGAGAAGTGTCATTGCGCCATGAACGTTGTGTCCGCAGGCGTGCCCGATTTCCGGCAGCGCGTCGTATTCGGCGAGGAGTGCCACTTTGGGGCGTTTTTCGTTTCCCATGACCGCCGAATAGGCTGTGGGAAGCCCCGCAAAGGGGTATTCCACGGTGAAGCCGCATTCCCTCAGAAAATCCGCGTGGAGACGGCTCGCGGCGAATTCCTGTTCCGAGACTTCAGGATTGGCCGCGAGATGGTCGCTCAGGCCGTAGGCCTTTTCCGCAGAGGCTTCCAGAGCCCGTTGTACTTCAGTTTCCAATGCAGCGAGTCGGTGCATGCGTTCATCCCCTTTTCGAGGTAGGTCTCTTCCGAGTGTTTGGAAGGTCGGCGGTGGTCTCTCAGCGGCGGAGGAGGAACGTCCCGAGCGGCTCCTCCGTGATCGTTCCCTCCCGTACGGCTACGCGTCCTCCGAGAAGAACGGCGCGGATCCCCTCGGGAGGCGCAAGCTGGTCGGAAAATGTCGCCTTGTCGGTGAAGCGTTCCGGCTCGAAGAGCACCAGATCAGCGGTGCTTCCGGGGCGGAGCGTGCCGCGATCGAGCCAGGTCATTTCGGCGGGGATGCTCGTGGCGTGGGCGAGTGCGTCGGGCCAGGAAAGCCCCTCCTCACGGAGCATGCGAAGTCCCCGGGGAAACGTTCCCGCGGCTCGGGGATGTCCTTCACCGTTCCGCAAGACTGCGTCGGAGGCGATGGCGCAGCGGGGATGCCTGAGACAGGTGCGCACCTCGGGTTCGTTCAGCACATGGGCGATGATGAGTGCGGTGGGCGTTTCGGACCGCATTTCCTCGAACATGGTTTTGGTGAGGCGTTGCCCTTTGAATTTTCCTGATCCGGCCTCAAGAGCCCCCACGTCTTTGTTCCAGCGCTCTTCGAACCCGGGGTCGAAGACGGCGGATCCTACGGAAGTGCAGAATGCCGCATAGGGGTAGCAGTCGAAGGTCACGTCCGTTCCAGTCGCGTATGCCTGGTCCACCATGTCCAGGGCGGTTTGAAGCTGGCCGAAGGCGGTCATGCTGCCGAAATGAGAGATCTGCACGCGCACGTGGTGTCGCGCCGCGATGTCGATGGCTTCCCGGATCGCCTCGAGGCAGCGGGGGCCGTCGAAACGGATGTGGACGGAGATCCACCGGTGGGGAAATTTCGCGACAATGTCGGCGAGGGCGGCGATTTCCGCAGGGTCGGTATTGGGAACATATTCGAGTCCCAGGGAGAGTCCGAAGGAGCCTTCGGAAAGCTCCCGCTCCAGAAGAACCTGCATCTTCGTCGTCTCGTCCGGTGTGGCGGGGCGATAGATGTCGTTCACACCGACAGATTCTCGGAGAATGCCATGTCCCGTGAGATAACCCAGATTGAGCCAGGGAGTCTGTCGCTTCGGTCGAATCGTTCCGAGCAGAGGTCCCGAACCGCAGTTGCCCGCGAGGGCGGTGGTCACGCCTTGTCGGAGCAGCGCACGTTCCACCGAATGGGGGTCGTCGAGTTCTTCATCGTGCATGTGCGTGTCCACGAAGCCGGGGCAAACAATGCACCCCGTCGCATCCAGAACTTCCGTCGATCCCCCTTCGTCCTTGCCCACGTGCACGATCCGTCCGTCGGAGATCGTCACCGACGCCTCGACGAGCGTTTTTTTCTCGGGATCGGCCACCAGGCCTCCTCGTATGCGCAGGTCATTCATGTGCAGGCACTCCTTTCTCCCCGTTCCCGTACGGGAGGGGCATCCATGAAAAGGGCAGGGTTTCCCCTGCCATGGTGAACCACATGAGCGATTTGTGCAAGAGCGGGCTTGTCCAGCTCCGAGAGGAGCGTGTTCTTTCTCCCGGAGTCGGACAAGAAGCGGGGCTACAGGAGGTTGAACGCCACCGCCGCCCAGACGAAGACCATCTGCACGACGAAGAGAAGGAGGAAGAAGGGGACGAAATACTTCCACCACTTTTCGATGGGGACCTTGGAGATGCTGCAGATGACGGGAAGCAGCGTGGTGGGCCAGAGGATGTTGGAGAAGCCGTCTCCGAACTGGAAGGCCAGCACCGCCGTGTTCCGGGAAATTCCCAGAAGGTCCGAGAGAGGCGCCATGATGGGCATGGTCGTCGCGGCCTGCCCCGAGCCGGAGGGGATGAAGAAGTTGATCAGGGTCTGAACGACGAGCATGCCCTCCGCGCCGACCCAGCTGGGGAAGTTGGAGAGCGGTTGAGCAAGGCCGTTGACCACCGTGTCGATGATCTGTCCCTCCCGCATGACGATGAGGACACCCCGGGAAAGGCCGATGACGAGGGCGCCGAAGACGATGTCCCGACATCCTTCGAGGTAGCAGGAGGCGAGTTTGCTGGGGCTCATGCCGCTGAGGAGCCCCGAGACGAAGCCCATGATGAGGAAGAGTCCTGCGATCTCGTCGAAGTACCATCCCTTTTCGATGACACCCCAGACGAGAAGCACCACGGTACCCACTACAACGGCGAGGATCGCCTTGTCCTTGGGTCGGAAATGACTCTTCACGAGTTCGTCGTGATCAAGGGCGAGACTGCCCATGTCCAATCCGTAGACGAGGCTTTTTGTTGGATCCTGTTTGATCTTTTTCGCATATCGCATGGTCCAGAGTACTGCCATGGAGACCATGACGAGCCAGCAGGCGATACGGAACCCCATCCCCTGGAAGAGGGGGTCGATCTCGGCGATCTTCTGGGCGATCCCTACGGTGAAGGGATTCATGAACGCCGCCGCGAATCCCATGGCGACGCCGAAGCAGACCATGGACACGCCCACGATGGCGTCGTATCCCATGGCAATGGCGAGTCCCACGAAGAGAGGGATGAATCCGAACGTTTCCTCGTACATGCCGAAGATGGCGCCGCCGAGAGCGAAGGTGTACATGAAGACCGGTATAGCTAAGATTTCCTTGCCTTTCAGGAGACGTAGAAGCCAACCGATGAACGCGTGGAGCGCGCCGGTCTGAAGCACCACGAAGAAGGACGCATAGACGAGAAAGACGAAGAAAACGATCTCTCCGGCGTCGACCATGCCTTTCTGGATGGCGATGAAGGTGTTGAAGGGGCTGACCGGGGTTTGGTCCACGTGGTGGTATGTGCCGGGAACCACGAGTGTTCTGTTGGTGCGCTCGTCCTTGGCACGATCGAACTGCCCTGCCGGGAGGACGTAGGTTCCTATCACGGCGAGGACGATCAACCCGAAGAGCAACACGAAGGTATGCGGTACCTTGGATTTCCTTTCCGACATGTCCAGAGTCCCCTTTCTCGTTGCCGGGTAGAAGAGTGATGATGAAGAAGCGGATGACGAAAACAATTGCGAAAGGAAACGACGCGGTCACCGAAGAGGCTACCGAAAATTCCCACCCCCCATTTTCGTAGATGTTTCAAGTGTCCAGACATCCCACGAAATATACCATGTGCTCATGGCGCAGACAAGTTGATGAGCGTTGAAATATGAAAGTGTCACTCTGTTGAGGGAAATAGAGGGGGAGATTTCAGGAATCCCGGGGCGCGGCGCCTCGGGAGCGGAGGAACATGGCGGGAAGGAAACACGCTCCCGCCACCGCGAGCCCTGCGAAGAGAGGCTCACCGCCAAGTCCCGCGAGCGGCCAGAGGAGTGTTGTTGCAATGCCCCCCACGCTGGAGGCGAAGGCGATTCGGGCCGGAATCCTTTCGGGAAAGAGAACCGCGAAGACCAGGGGAAGAAAGGTCCCCGCTCCACGAAGGCCCATGCTGAGGTAGCTCCAGACGAGAATGAGCGAATCCTTTCCGAGGAGACCGAAGCCCGCCGCCGCCAGGACGACGAGAAAAACGGCCCAGCGGTTTGCATGGAGGACGGAGCGGGGAGATAATCTTTTCCCTGCGAGAGGAAGAAGCACATCCTGGACGAGGTTGGTGGCGATGCCCAGGGCCAGCCCCGCCGCGCATCCGATGACGGTAATGAGAATTCCCGACCAGAGAATCCCCGCGACGAGAGGGGAGAAGGTGATCCGGATGAAATGGGAAAGGGCCTGGGCCGGAGGGAGCATGATGCCCGCAGTCCGCATATGAAGTCCGACCCAGATGCCGAGGATGCCGAGTGGTGGCATGATGAGCGCCGAAAGCAGGGCCCCCCGTCTCGCAGTCGTGGCGTCGGAGGCGGCAAAGATGGACTGGATGTAGATCTGAGTGCTCAGGACTCCCACGAGAAGGGAGGTCGCGGCGCCCAGGTCCTTCGAGAAGCCTCTTCCGAAGAGATTGAAGAAGGGGTGGGACGGCAGGGTGTTCCAAAGAATCCCTGGTGTCGCCCCGTTCAACCAAGCCGCTCCGGCACAGATGCCGAGAATGAGATAGAGAAAGAGGATTTTGGCCTTTCCCAGCGCGCCGAAGCTTCGCAATCCTCCGGCGAAGATGAAACTCATCACCAGAAAGGCCGTTGCGAGCGTGGCAAACCCCGGGGACAGGGGAAAGGCATTCTGGAGAAGGGCGATTCCCGAGAGAAACTGTGCCACCACGGAAATGAACGTTCCGAGAACCGAGGCGATCATCGCGGTGGTGGCGGTGGGGCCGCCGTAGCGCAGGCGGAGAAATTGCGGGATCGTGGTGAGCTCCGTGTCCCGGAGGGGCGAGGCGAACCACAGGCCGAGAACCAGGCAGCCGAGACCGCCTCCGAGAGTGAACCACCATGCGGAGAGGCCGTACTGGTAAGCCATCTGAACGGTACCCACGGTGGAAGCACCTCCCACGAGGGCGCCGAGAAGGATGCCGACGACGCTTGCGGAAGAACTGCGACGTCCGCCGAGAGTGAAATCTCCCGCGGTTTTCGTTGCACCTCCGGAGAGCGTCCCTCCGAGAAAGAACAGAACGATGACGGCAAGAGCGGATACGGTGAAGAGCATGAGGCAGGACCTCCCCGGATTCAGCGAAGCTCGCGGGGATATGATACTCTACAACGAGAGAGTCGGTCGACAGGAGGTGTTCGTGTGTTTCGTCGAACCCGGGTGGTGCTGTTTCTTCTCGCGTTTCTCTATGTTTCCTTCATCTCCGGACCTGAAACGGGGCTTGCGGTGCCGAAGGGAGTCGATCCCGTCGGAGAAGGATGGATGTGGCAGATAGCGGTGATCCCGCCCTCCGAGGGGTGGAACTCGCCGCAAGGGGAGTCCGTGTGGATGGCCCTCTCCTTTGCGGCCGGGGAGGTCAACGAGAGCCACGGCGGAGTCAACGGCCACGATGTACGGTTTTTTCAGGTGACTCTTCCGGGGCGTGAGGATATTCCTCTGGATTTTCCCGGCTTGATTCGGGAATGGAAGACGCGCCGGGTGATCGCGGTGCTCAGTTTCGCCGACGACGAGACGAATCTTTCCCTGGTACCCCTCTTGCGGGTTGAGGGAATGCCTCTGCTGTTGGCCTGGGGAGAATGGCTCTCCCTCCGGGATGGTGACGGGCAACCCGAACCCTTCGTGTTCGCCCTGTCGCTCTTTCGTCGTTTCCGCATCGTGTCACTTGCGGAGGAACTCCGGCGTACCATGCCGGAGGGGGCGGGAATCGTTCTTGTCGCGGATCGACTGGATCCGGTGCTGGCTACATCGAGCACTCTTCTGGACCGTCTTCTCCAGGACCGGGGGTTTGTCCCTCTTCCCGTGTGGGTTGCGGGAGCTGGAGACAAGGATGTCCGGTTCCGTCTTCGCGAGGCGGAAAGCGCCGGGGGCGAGATCCTCGTGAGCCTTCTGGACGTGATGGGAACACTCGACCTCTGGCGCCAGATCAGGGAAACCGGAAGTCCACTTACGATCTGGTACGGAGGAAGCATGAGTCCCTTTCTCACGGATCGAAGAGGATTGGTGCTCAGCGATCAGGACGAGCCGCTCTTGAGGGATCCTTCGTTGCGCGGATTCAGGCTTCGCATCTGGGATGCCCTGCGAGTCCGCGTGGCCGATGCGGCACTTGCCGCCAGGGCCTACGCACTTGCCCGCTGGTTTCTCAGCGGATTGGGAGAGACGCCTCCCTCGGATATCGCCAGGCTTCCGGAACGGCTTGGAAACGCGACTGGTATTCCTTTCGGGGAGGAAATTCTTTCCATCGATCCCGCCACGCATCGTCCCCTGGAAAGGAAGGTCGCCGTTCTGGAAAGTGATGGAGCAGGGTGGTTTTTGCGACGGATCGTTTCCGTTCCGTCCGGTGCTTTTCCGGAGTAGTTTCCGGCGCAGGAAGAACCGATTCTCCCTGTTTCCCCGATATGTGAAAAGCGAGGCGCGAAAAACGGGGAGACGAAGTCCTTTCAATGTGTTACTATGTGAAGAGAAGCGCAAAATCATCCGCTTCAGTACACCTCAGGAGGGATTTCGCATGAACCTGAAAACTGTGACCGAACTGATCGGGGCCGATGTTCTCTGTGTCTCCGAGCGCCTGGAGGAGGTGGAGGTGGAGTACGCCTACGCGGCGGATCTCATGAGCGATGTTCTCGCTTTTGCCCGCCCCATGTCCCTCCTTCTCACGGGACTTACCAATGTGCAGATTATCCGCACCGCCCAGATGCTCGACATTCCCGCGGTGGTCTTTGTCCGTGGCAAGCGCCCTCAGGAAGAGGTTGTCACTCTCGCCAGGCAGGTGAAAATGCCGCTTCTGTTCGCGAAGAAAAGCATGTATGAGACCTGTGGACTGCTCTATAAGGCTGGTGTGCTTCCCTGCGAAATTCCAGAGCGGGGAGGGGACGTCTGTTGACAGATCCCTACGTGACGGAGTTTACGGTTGAGGGGGAAGATTTTCTCGCCGCGGGAGAGGCGTCGAACAGCATCAAGGAGACGCTGAAGATGCTCGGTGTCCCCTCGAGCATTTGCCGAAGGGCGGCGGTGATCACCTACGAGGCGGAGATGAATCTGGTCATCCACGCCCGGGGCGGAACACTGCGGGCGGAGATCACCCACGAGCGAATCGAGCTCACTGCGCGCGACGAGGGGCCCGGCATTGCGGATGTGAATCTGGCCATGCGGGAGGGGTATTCCACGGCGCCGGATCACGTGCGAGAGATGGGATTCGGTGCGGGCATGGGGTTGCCGAACATCAAACGCAACGCGGATGTGTTGCATATCGATTCTGTTCTCGGAAAAGGAACGGTCCTTCGTGCGGTGATCCACTTCGATGGAGAAGGTTCCGCAGGAGGCGCGAAAGGGAGGGACAGATCGTGATCTCCGGCGTCAGGATTCTGGATGCCGTCTGCAAGGGGTGCGTGAACTGCATCAAGTCCTGTCCCACCGAAGCGATTCGCGTGGTGGACGGGCTCGTGCACATCATCCCGGAACTGTGCATCGATTGCGGCGAATGCCTTCGTACGTGCCGGGAAAAAGCCCTGGGTCTCGACGAGGATGATTGGGGCATTCTTCGTGCCCACGGTTCCCCGCTCCTTTTGGCGGATCCCACGTTTTACGTGCAGTTCGGCAGTTACTGGCGGGCGTCCCTCGTGCGTGAGGCGCTGCGGGGAGTCTGGGACGTGGAGGACCTCGCGGAGGCGATGAGCGTCGCCTTCGATCTGGTGGCCTACGCGAATTGCCGCACCGTCGAGGAGACGCCGCCGGATCGGCTTCCGCTCATTTCCACCTATTGTCCGGCCATGATCCGGCTTATCCGGGCGCGCTTCCCCGAACTGTTGGGACGTCTCGTCCCCGCGGAATCACCTCTCGAAGTGGCGGGGCTTCTTCAGCGGCGGAAGGGAGACATGCGTCCCATCACGCTGGCCGCTCCCTGCCCCGCGAAAATCGCCATGGTCCGGGAGCCCGTGGGACGGGAGACAAGTTCCATCGCTCATGTGGTGTCCGTGCGCCGGGTTGTCCGTGATCTTCTCGCCGCCGGTTCCCGCGTGGAGCGAGATGTCCCCGCCCTAGGGAACAAGCGGTGGATTCTCTGGGGGCTCCGTGGAGGCGAGGCGCGGCACATGGCCCAGTTTTCCCGTCGCCGCCCTTTGAGGACACTTGCGGTATCGGGATTGCGCAACAGCCTTGACCTCTTGCGGGAGCTGGAATTGGGGCGTCTTCAAAACATCGACTTCGTGGAATGCCGTATCTGTGACCTGGGGTGTGTCGGAGGAATAGGCAACGCGGAATCCAGGTTTCTTGCCCATCTCCGTCTGAAGAATCTTCCCCAGAAGTGGCGTCTTTCTCCCGAGGAGAAAAAGACCGTGGAGGATCTTTACGAAAGCGGCATCTGGAGGCTTGAGAAGACCATTGAGCCTTTGGAGAGACTGCCTCTCGGAGAGGATCTCGCGGAATCCATGGCCAAGTTGAAACGGCTCAAGTCCATCTACGCGGAACTGCCCCATCTCGATTGCGGTGCCTGTGGGCGTCCCTCCTGTCACGCTCTGGCGGAGGATATCGTCCGGGGCGATGCGGAGATGACGGACTGTGTTTTCAAACTGCGGGATCGCATCGCCTCTCTGGCGGAGGAGATCACGAGTCTCTCGAAGAATGTGCCTCACACACTGCGGACGAGGAGCGACGAACGATGACCATCGGAGAGATTCTTTCTCATCTCGGTGCGGAAGTGGCGAATAGCGGGGACAAGGAACGGGAGGTGTCCAGGGGCATCGTGGGCGACCTCCTGAGCCATGTGATGGGTACGGCTCCGGAAAACGCTCTGTGGATAACAATCCACGGCCATCTGAACGTTGCTGCCGTGGCGGTTCTGCGGGACATTCCCTGTGTGATTCTCGCGGGAGGCAGAACGCCGAGCCCTGATTTTCTTGAACGCTGTCGCGCCGAGGGCATCGCCGTGGGGTTGGTGAAGGATGCTGCCTTCGATGTCTGCGGGAAACTCTGGGAGATCGGCCTGAGGGGTTGACGCCATGGAGAACGCCGGAACCGAAGGCTGTCGCGCCAGGTCGGGATCGGAAACGCATTCTCCGGAGAGCGGACATTCGGCGAGTTCCGGAGCGAGCATGTCCGCATT